>JAGLDT010000284.1 GCA_023145485.1 Cocleimonas sp.
TTGTTCTTTCTTTGCCCAAACTGCACAAGGACTTCGCGTTTCAGGCCTTCTCTTGGCCGTCTTCTCTTCCTTTGTCTGTTTGTTTCTTCTTTGTTCTTTCTTTGCCCAAACTGCCAATTATCTATCTATCTGAGGATTTCGCCTTTCAGGTCAGTAACTCTTCGCTGTCTTCTTCTCCTTTGTTAATGTGTTTGTTTGTTTGTTTGTTTGTTTGTTTGTTCTTTGTTCTTTCTTTACCCAAACTTCCCGAGGACTTCGCCTTTCAGGTCCGCTGGCTTCATCTTCGCCGTCTTCTCCTTCTCCTTTGTCTGTTTGTTTCTTTCTTTATTCTTGTTCTTTCTTTGCCCAAACTGCACGGGAACTTCTCGTTTCAGTACAGGTCACCTCTTCGCCGTTGTTTTCTTCTCCTTTGTCTGGTTGTTCCTTCTTTGGGTGTTTTTTTAATATGGCGTTTTAATTTAATGTGATGCAGATAGTGAATTGACTTGTTTTTTACATTTGACGTTTTAATTTAGTGTGTGCAGATAATGACTTTGATTTTTACTTTTTATGTTCTAATGATAACATCTGAGTCTGTGTGAACGATCGTCTGTCTGTGATCGTTGCGTGTTTAGGTGTTGTTGTATTCTACTTGCGAGCATGTCATTTATTGATAAATGTATTACTTAATCGTCCAAATAATTATATTAAGTATCATTATCCTAACATTATTTGTAAATCAGAGCATGTGTGCCCAAAGGCAAATTACCATTTAATGTAATATGTTATGGACAATAAAGTATTTGAATTTGAATTTGGCGACAAATTATACTATAGCCCACCCTTTAACAACGTTTAACTGTGCCTCGGAGCCTATCATAGTGATGGAACAAATTCTTCGGCAGTAACCCGCCGAACACAGGAGTTCACCCACATTCCGTAAATATGACCCTCTGCGGTTGACTGGGCGTTACAAACCAATGATCAATCATCATCAACCCCCTGTGTTCCTGCGTGCAGGTGCACCACGAGTGCGGCTGGGGCTGCCACGGCTACTTCGAGCCTGCCCGCTACAACAGCTCGCGGGCCAAGTGCATCAAATGCGGCTACTGCAGCGTCTACTTCTCGCCCAACAAGTTCATCTTCCACTGCCACCCCGCCCCCTCCAGCACCTACCGCCACCCCGCGGCCGCCAACTTCAACTCGTGGCGCCGCCACCTCAAGCTGGCCGACGCGGGCAACGACGAGGAGGCGCACATCTGGGAGGACGTCAGGGCCATGTTCAACGGCGGCACCAGGAAGAGGATCTTCTCCTCCAGCCCCAGGACAAGTAGGTCACTTGCTCTCGCTGGGTGGAAGTGTGAGGGGTGTGAGGGTCACCCCAGGGGGCCTCTCCCTCTAATCAAAACTGCGTACCACTACACAATTGTACTAAACTGTTTCATCAATTCTTTTACAAACGGAGATACATTTGCATTGCTCCGAAGTTCGGGAGCCTTAATTAACTTTAAAAATGCAA
>JAGLDT010000285.1 GCA_023145485.1 Cocleimonas sp.
AGAATAGAATAGAAAATGAAATTCACCTCAGAACTACCCAAACCTTCAGATGATGCGCTTCAACACAGTCAAAAACTGCAACGCAAAATACGCGATGCGATAAATAACAATAATGGCTTTATTTCATTTCGTCGCTATATGGAAATGGCGTTATATGAGCAGGGGCTGGGGTATTATGTTGCAGGTGCTAGAAAAATTGGTCAATCAGGTGATTTTATTACTGCTCCAGAAATATCTCCTCTTTTTTCTCAATGTCTTGCTAGTCAATGTCAGCAGGTTTTATCAAAGATTAAAGGCAATATACTTGAATTAGGGGCTGGTTCTGGCTTAATGGCTGTTCATATTATGCTAGAGCTTGAACGGCAATCATCCCTTCCTGATAGCTATTATATCCTTGATGTAAGCCCTGAGCTAAAACAGCGGCAAAAAGAAACCTTCCAACAATTAGCCCCACACTTATTGCCTTATATCATCTGGTTAGATAAATTGCCCAAATCCTTTAAGGGCGTTATTCTTGGTAATGAAGTATTAGATGCTATGCCTGTGAATGTCTTTACCTTGCATAATAAAACACTCTTTGAGCATCAAGTTATTTGGCAAGATCAACAGTTTTTTGAACAACTTAATCCAGCAAAAGAAGCATTAACGACCGCTGTGGATAATTTGAAACTTCAGCCAATGGAAACACCTTATACCTCTGAAATTAACTTAAATATTGAGGGTTGGATGCAGGCTTTAGCAGATTGCTTGTCAGAAGGTGTGATCATTTTGCTTGATTATGGCTATACCGCTAGTGAGTATTATCATCCTGATCGTAATAAAGGCACACTCATTTGTCATTATCAGCATCATGTGAATGAATCACCGCTCCTTTATCCGGGGTTGCAAGATATTACCGCGAATGTAGATTTTACTGCGGTCGCATATGCTGCTGATAAATCGGGACTGGATGTTGCGGGTTTTACCTCTCAAGCGGCCTTTTTAGCAGGGAATCAATTAGAAATGTTTTTTATGCGAAGCTTAGATGAATCGCCTGAACAACAATATGAATTAGCACAGCAGGTTCGATTGCTTAGTTTGCCATCTGAAATGGGGGAACGTTTTAAGGTGATAGCTGTTAGTAAGGATTACTCACATCCGTTAGATGGCTTTTCTATCGTCGATCAGCGATATCGACTA
>JAGLDT010000286.1 GCA_023145485.1 Cocleimonas sp.
CCATCTCGAACTCAGAAGTGAAAAGTGTCATCGCCGATGATAGTGTGGGAGTTCCCATGTGAAAGTAGGTCATCACCAGGTTTAAATCTAAAGCCCTGTTAGTTTTACTGACAGGGCTTTTTTGTGCCTATCTATTCAGCGTCATTCTGGCGTTGAATAAAATTAAATTTATTAGGTCACTGATTTTGAAGTTTATTTCTGATCTAATATGCTCATTAATAAAATTTATAAATGTTGTTTCTTATCTCAAGAGGTATATAGTAATTTTATTAGATCAGTGAAAAAATACTTCACTGTTGGAGGTATAATTTTAAGGATAAAAGAGTGTTTATTATTTTCTTTTGTCTATAAGTAAACGATAAAAGAGATGAAATGTCACATAAAGCGTATGGGTTCTTGTCTTTTTATGTGTTATTTTATATCTGATTGTTATATTCTCCCCCACAAATCTTTGAAATAGGTTGATCAGGTAGTGAACCATTTCAACCTATTTTCAGGCTTATAATTTAAACTTCCTTGAGGACTTGAGATGGCGCATAGTGCAGTAGGCTCAGCTGAGCAATATAACTATGATATCGTAAAGAAATTTGCGATTGCTGCGTTATTTTGGGGCGTAGCCGGAATGACAACCGGTGTGTATATCGCTTCAGAGTTAACGTGGCCATTTTTAAACTTTGATATTGCTAATATCACTTTCGGTCGATTGCGACCTGTGCACACCAGTGGCGTAATCTTCGGCTTTGGTGGTAATGCATTATTTGCAACTTCCTATTATATCGTACAACGAACCTGTCAGACGAGACTTTGGGGTGGCACAATGTTGCCTAACCTGACCTTTTGGGGTTGGAATATTGCGATCCTTATTGCTGGTGTTGGTTATACACTAGGTATTACTCAAGGCCGTGAATACGCAGAGCCAGAGTGGTATGTAGATTTAATCATTCTAGTCGTTTGGGTTGTTTACTTCCTTATTTATACCATGACGCTAATGAGACGTAGCCAGCCGCATATTTATGTTGCTAACTGGTTCTTCATGTCCTTTATCTTAGCCGTTGCTTTGTTGCATATTTTCAACAACTTGACAATGCCTGTTAGTTTATTTGGTACTAAATCTTACAGCTTATTTGCAGGTACCCAAGATGCGATGACGCAGTGGTGGTACGGACATAATGCGGTAGGATTCTTCCTAACAGCTGCTTTCCTTGGCATGATGTACTACTTTGTACCGAAACAAGCGGGTCGTCCTGTTTACTCTTATCGTCTATCGATTGTTCACTTCTGGGCATTAAGTTTTATGTATATGTGGGTTGGTAC
>JAGLDT010000287.1 GCA_023145485.1 Cocleimonas sp.
GCTACTTGTGAAAAAAAACAGAGAGGTCTACAATCCGCCAATTCATCAGAATATAATAATATTATAATAAAGAAACTTAATAATGAAACTTGAATCCCTTTTTCCTTTCCTCGTTTGGTTTAAATTAGTGACCAAAGGATCCATCAAAGCAGATCTTATTGCAGGTTTGACAGGTGCAGTTATTGTACTGCCACAAGGGGTTGCTTTTGCAACGATTGCTGGTTTACCGCCTGAATATGGTCTTTATACCGCAATGGTCACGCCTGTTATTGCAGCGTTATTTGGCTCATCCTTTCATTTGGTTTCAGGGCCAACTACGGCTATTTCAATTGTTGTGTTTTCCGCCATTAGTCATCATGCAGAACCAGGCACCCCCGAATTTCTTTCATTAGCATTGACGTTAACCTTTCTTGCAGGTGTGTATCAATTAGCTTTTGGTTTGGCACGATTAGGGGCATTAGTCAACTTTGTTTCTCATACCGTGGTGATTGGTTTTACCGCTGGGGCAGCTATTTTGATTGCAACCAGCCAAATGAAGCATATTACAGGTGTTTTTATTCCTAAAGGAGAGTCTTTTTTAGATACATGGATAGACTTATTTAGTAGCATTGGCACATTCAATTTTTATCTTATTTTAATTGCGTTAGCGACCTTAATAACGGCCATTGTCGCCAAAAAGCTAACCCCTAAACTGCCTAATTTATTGATCGGTATGGTAGTTGGTAGTGTGCTGGCTATTTTATTAAAAAATTACACCACTGATATTCCCTTAGTCGGTGAAATTCCCGCACAATTGCCACCGTTATCGATGCCTGATTTTTCACTTGCAACGATTAAAATGTTAGCGCCAGAAGCCTTCGCCGTTGCTTTATTAGGCTTGATTGAAGCCGTTTCCATTAGTCGTGCGGTTGCTACCAAGTCAGATCAACGAATTGATTCCAATCAAGAATTTATTGGTCAAGGAATGTCTAACTTAACGGGTAGTTTTTTCTCTAGCTATGCAGGTTCGGGTTCCTTTACCCGCTCAGGCATTAACTTTGAAGCAGGTGCAAAAACACCGTTATCCGCTATTTTTGCGGCTGTTTTTTTGATTATTATTGTATTACTGATTGCGCCATTAACCGCCTATCTACCAATTGCCGCAATGGGCGGGGTTATTCTTTTAGTCGCTTATAATTTGATAGATTTTCACCATATAAAACAGACTCTATCCTTTAGTAAATCAGAATCTGCTATTTTATTAACGACCTTCTTTGCAACTCTATTCCTTGAGCTTGAATTTGCAATTTATCTCGGTGTACTTTTATCGTTAATTCTATTTTTGGCAAAAACATCGACACCTAATATTCCTGTTTTATCCATCGATGATGACCCTGCAAATACACATCGTAAATTTATCAATATTTCCAATAGACCTTTAGCAGAATGCCCACAGTTAAAAATCATTAGAATTGATATGTCGATTTATTTTGGTTCGATTAACCATATTCAAAAATGCATTGCAAATATTGTAGAAAAAGAAAAAATTCATCATATTTTGATTGAAGGCAGCGGGATTAATTTTGTCGATCTTGCGGGTGTTGAAGTGTTAGTTTCAGAAAATAAACGTTTACTAAAACTGGGTGGGGGGCTGTATTTTGTTGGTTTAAAACCTAGTGT
>JAGLDT010000288.1 GCA_023145485.1 Cocleimonas sp.
AAATAGCAGAAGCAACACCAAAGCTAATAGCAACTAGTAACGGCGCGACACCATTGGGTAAAATATGTCTAAAAAGAATAGACTGTAATGGCAAACCACTCGCAATAGCAGCTTGAACATAATCTTGCTTGCGTAATTTAAGAAACTCTGCACGCACGTATCGTGCATAGCCTGACCAGCCTGTAATACCAAGAATAATCATCATTAGGTAAATACTACGCCCAAAAAAAGCAATAATCGTCAATAATAAAAAGAGTACAGGTATGGCTTCAAAAATTTCCATTAGGCGCATCCCAAACATATCAACTCGCCCTGAAAAATAGCCCATTTGACCGCCAATAAAAATACCTATCACCACCGCTATTCCTGTCGCAACAAAGCCAATTCCCAACGCAATACGTGAAGCATGAATCATACGACTAGCTACATCAGCACCATTATCATCAGTGCCCATAATATGAATACGTTTATCGGCAGATAGTGGGGATTCTAGCCCTGTATCACCATAGTCACGTAAAAAATCACTGGGGGAATACGGAATAGGTGGCAGTACTGCCCAGTCATATTCCGTATTAGTTACTTTTTCTCGAAACTCATCGTAGACAATCAATTTAGGAGGCGTTAAGAAGGCCTTAGCAGCAAAAGTTAGACTTAAAACAATCAGCGTAAAAATCCATATTTTTTTTATAAAACCTATTTTAAATCGCCATAAAGCTACTACACCAAAAAAGGCAGAAAGCATGAGAATATCTTCTGCCGTTGTATAACGGAAAATAGGGAGCGTCAAACTACCTTTTTCACTAGCAATCAAAGGCATGCTATTTGCTAAATAAGGGGCAAAAACCGCCATAAAAACAAGCAGAAACACCCAAGCAAGACCTAGCTTTGCTCCCCATCCTGAGAATGCCAAACGTAATACACGTTTACCGTAAGATTCACTTATATGGGGTGTTGTATTTATACCATTAGTCATATTGAATCCTCGGATCAACCAGTGTATAGAGAAAATCTGAGATTAAATACCCTAATAAGGTGAGTAATCCTGCAATAAGAGTGATAGATAAAACCACTTCTCGGTCACGCGACATCGTGGCTTCGATCACTAATTTCCCCATACCATCAATACTAAATATTTGCTCAATAATCACTGAACCACCCAATAAACTAGGTAGTAACCCTGCTAAAATAGTAATCAAAGGTAAGAGACTATTACGAAATACATGTTTCCATAACACATCTGACTCTACGACCCCTTTAGCCCGTGCTGTACGAGCATAGTCAGCATTCAGGTTTTCTAGTATTGAGGTTCGCATGATTTTAGCCAATGCTGCAAAACCACCATAAGAGAGTGCAATAATGGGTAAGACCAAATGCCATGAACGATCTAAAAAGAAGCCACGTAAAAAGTCACCCGAGGAAAATTCAACTGCCAGCATTAACCCCAGCCCTGCACCGAACATAACTAATCCTCCAGTTCGAAAGGTCGCTACTTTTGTCCATGCTAATAATGCCAATGTTAATGTGCCAAGTAAGGGGAAAAATACCCAGTTAAATAGCACAAAACTTGCATGGGTATATGCCATCCATACGCCCATTGCTCCCCCTACTAATGCTGCAATCGCAACCCGTGCTTTTATCTGTTGGCATTGGCTTAGCATATAGCTTGAAATAATACCTAAAATCATTAAAACAAAGACTTTTGCAACATCCCAAAGCGATGACCAATGAGGCATAAAGGGCATATCTAAAGCTTCTCGACTGCTTAATCCGCTGGTTGGAAACCATTGCCAATGTTGAATACTGGCAAAAAAACCAATCATTAAGACTCCAGCTAGCATAGAGGGAATAGACCAAAGTGCCAGCATAATAATATTCGATGTAACATCAAACCGCCCTCCTCTATCACGCGCTGCATTCATGCCAATAATAATAGCGATAATATAAATCAGCGGTATGGTAATAACATTGAGCAATAATGTGATAGGTAATCTCTCTCCAATCAAATCGGCGACAGGACGACCGTAGTTAAAACTATCCCCTAAATCTGAGCCTTTAGTGAATGAAAAACCATTAATCTCGCGTTCTTCATCAAAGGTAAATCCAATCGGTGAAACATTATTAAGCCAACGCAGATACTGGATTGGCATAGGATCATCTAAACCATAGCGTTTATTATAATAATCACGCAGTGCCTGTTTTTGTTCAGGCTTCATATCCATACCATTGACTAAGCTATCTCCACTAATGCCACCAGGAGCCAATGCCATCACAGTAAACACCACAAGAGTAATCCCCAACAAAGTAGGAATCATTAATAAGATACGACGAAGAAGGTAGATTAACATTTACAATTTTTTACCATGAAATAAGGTAGAGTCAGTGAGGTTTACGAAACCGACCATGGTTAGAGATTAAATTTGTGTACTCTGTGATCTTTGTAAGAAATTATTTTAATGGTATTTTTGCAACATCTTTGGCACATAGGTTTCTAGCGGTAACATGTTGCTGTTTAAACCTAATTTTGTCATTCCTAGGTTTTTATAACGTTTATCAATAAAAACTAGGCTCATACTACGCTTGAGGAAAGTGTAAGGTTGGTCTTCATAAAAAATCGCTTCCGCTTTTTTCCATAATAGCATACGTTTGGATTCATCAACGGTCTTACGTGCTTCATCTATCAGCTTATCTAGCGCATCGCTCTTGTAATTAATAAAGTTATTACCATTAGTTTTTGTTTGTGAACTATGAAACATTTGATAAATATCGGTTTCTATACCGCTAGTCCAGCCCAGTGTAATCGCGGTAAAATCCTTATTATCCAGCTTGTCAATCATCACTGGCCATTCAGTAGGTGTTGGAATTAATTTCACCCCTGCTTTTGCGTACATGTCTTTTAATAACAACACCATCCGCTTAGTATCTTCATTGCCCTGAAAATAGGTTAATTCAAACTCAAAATCTTTACCATTCGGAGCTTCTAAAAGTCCATCACCGTTACTGTCTTTAAAACCTGCTTCAGCAAGCAGTTGTTTGGCTTTGTTTAAATCGCTTTTACGAGCAATCAGCGAAGTATTATGTTGCTTGCTTCTTGGGCTAAAAGGACTAATAGCAACCTCTGCATAGCCCAAATAAATATCACTAATAATTTTTTCACGGTCTGTTATATAAGTCATTGCCTGACGCACACGTTTATCAGCAAAAAAGGTTGGTTTTTCTTTTGTACCTTGATTCCAACCGATATAAGAATAACCTGCAACAGGTGGCATATATTCAAAATTATGACTTTTTTCGATCATCTGTTGATCAGTTTTTAACTTTTTATATTCAACAGGGCGCGCACCATAAGAATCTAAGTCACCATTACGATAAGTGGTTAGACGTGCGCTATCATTTTGAATGATTTTCCAAATAATTTTATCATAAGAGGCTTGCACTTCGCCCCAGTAACGGGTATTACGCACTAGTTCAACACTACCTTTATCGGGCGTCCAGCTTTTAGGGGAATTAAGTCGGTAAGGTCCTGTGCCAATCAAAATACTTTTTGATTCATTAAACTCTTCGATTTTCTCCAGATAAGGCCGATAAAAATGTTGTGGTAAAATAGTCAAACCACCTGCAAGATCAATTGCTTCAAAATAAGGACGTTTAAAATCAAAGCTAACTTCATAATCACCGTTTGCAGTGACTGATTTTAAAGGTTCAAAATATGCTTGCGTACCAGGTGCTTTAATCCCTTTATTCATTAGAAAATTATAGCTAAAAACAACATCCTCTGATGTCATTGACTCGCCATCAGAAAAGACAATATCTTTTCGTAATTGAAATGTTATTTTTAAGCCATTTTCACTAATTTTCCAGCTTTTTGCCAATAAACCTGACCATTCCAATGTATCTGGGTTGCGCGTCAGCAAGGATTCTAAGACATAACTCTGTACATCCGAGGCATAGGCATCAGTAGACACTAAGGGGGTAATAGTTTTAAGGTTATTACCAAAGGAATTCACCTTCCAGTCACCTGTTGCATAATCAGGACGTTGAGTGGCAACATAAGCTCGTTTAAAGGCTTCAGTAACACCAGTATTGTTATTATTTAAGGAAACTGAGGATGCTAAGGACTTTTGTTCACCTATCTGAAAACTACCCCGCTCTATTTTTTTTGCAAGCTGGCTAATGACAACACGTAAATTGCTCACATCTTTTGTCTGTGCTGATAATATCTGTGTTGTTTCTGCCAATTTCATCCACTGGCGGTCTATTTGATACATGGTTGCAATCATCAAAATAATGATCAGGGAAAGAAGGCTATAAAGGGTAAAATCTTTAGTTGAGAGTCTTTTTTGCATAAATTTATATTTAATAATTGAAAGCTATTCGGTGTTTTTATAATTATCTAATAGTCTCGACTATATATCTACATTGGATAATTTTCCAGTACTCAATAAACAACAGACATAAAAAAAAGCGAACACCCATAAAGAATGTCCGCTTTTATAGCTTCTAATATTCTAATAAAAATTAAAAATTAGAGGTAATACCTATACGAGCATGAGAAGATTTATTTTCACTACCTTTCTCAGCTATATCATTTTTACCAAAACTAGTCCAAACGCTAGTGCCTTTACCTAACTTATAACCAGCTTCAAGGACTTGATAGCTACCATCAAAATCTTTATCATCATCTTCATGTGATTTACTACCAACTTCGCTTTGAACATAAGCTTTTCCAAACTTATAACGACCGTTAACAGCTATACCTGTCATATCACTAACTTTATTATAAACAAAACCAACCCTATGACCAGCAGGCATTTTATAACCTAAAGCAAGATTATCAGTTGCATCACCACCTTTAGCTTTTTGATGTCCCCAAGCTGCATAGATACCGTTACTGTTATAGTTAATTAAAGTACTAATAATATCACTACTTACACCATGAGTCTCATCAGGAACATAAGCTGCTGCAAATGCAACAGGGCCAAACCCTTTTAAGTAAGCGATTGCATTAGAAATACGGAATGGACCGTCACTAATACTAGCATGACCACCAACATTCATAAAATCAACAGCATCTGAAGAGAGAGAAAGAGGTGTTGCATGACGACCTACACGCACTTCACCAAAATTTCCTTTCATACCAACCCAAGCGTCACGAGCGCCTAGAGCAGCTGGAGTTCCATTATTATCAATAGCATTTTTAGTTGAAAACTCAACTTTATGAGTAACGGACATACCATTATCCATAGGTGTTGCGCCTTTAACACCAATACGTGAAGTATGAGCATCTACTGTTGTAACACTGTCACCAGCTGCATTTTTATTACTACCTACGGAAACTTTCATTTTTCCGTAAAGCGTTGTATCTGCCATTACAGCCATTGGGGCAGCTAGACCTGCTGCTACTGCGATTGCAAGCAATTTTTTCATCTTTCGACTCCTAAAAAAGTTAGTCATAAATATATAAATAATTCTTTTAATCTGAAAGCCAGTTTTATAACCAGTTCCAGCTATTCCAG
>JAGLDT010000289.1 GCA_023145485.1 Cocleimonas sp.
AAACAATGGTCTGAATGGTCACCTTGGCTAATAATAGAACCTGATGCAACGCTTGAATATAGCGATACGCAAGGGGAGGTGGGGTCTAATTATCATTGGCAGGGAGAGCTTATTGGTTCTGGTAATATGGTGTTAGAGAAAATAGGTACTGCTGATCTGGAAATGAAAATCACCTTTCTATCGCCCTTTAAATCAACAGCTCAGGTGACCTTTGATCTTGAGAGTGAGGGAGATGAAACTAAAGTAACGTGGAATATGATGGGCAGTGTGCCTTTTTTCCTACGTCCTATCTTGAAGAAAATGAAAGCTTATATTGGGATGGATTATGAGCGTGGTTTGAGACTGCTTAAAGACTATATTGAAACGGGTGAAATTTCATCATCGGTGATGATTGATGGTGTAGTAAGCCAACCATTACAGCATTATATCGGCATTGCTAATGATTGTGAAATAAAGGATATGGGTCTTGTAATGCCCGCTGATTTCAAAAAAGTTTATACCTATTTAAAAGATAAAGGGTTGCCTGTTAATGGAAGAGCTTTTGTGATTTATAATGATTTTGAGATTGTGAAGCAACATGCTCGTTTTATATCCGCTATTGCCGTTGAAACAGACCTTGATTTGGAAGCGCCATTTATTAAAGGTGAGTTGGAAAGTGGGGAAGGTGTAAAAATAACACATACAGGGCCTTATCCACATATTAGCAATGGTTGGGCTGCTGCAATGGGTTATGCGCGGGCTAAGGAAATTAAGACCAAAAAAACACCTGTTGGCATTGAATATTATTTGAATGACCCTGCGGTTACACCTGAAAGTGAGTTAATCACTGAGATCGTTTTGCCTATGAAATAAAAAATCTACATAAGAAACAAGGTTGCCAGTCCAAGAAATGACATAAACCCGACCACATCCGTAACAGTGGTAAGAATAACAGCACCTGATAAGGCAGGGTCAATTTTCATACGGTGGAGTGTTAAAGGGACAATAATACCCGCTAGGGCGGCAGCGATCATATTTAAAATAAGCGCAATGCCAATAATGATGGCAATCTGACTGTCAAACCAGAAATAAGTAGCGATAGCGACCACTAAAGACCACAGTAATCCATTGATAACACCAATACCCAGCTCTTTTTTAAGCAGTGAGTGGGTATTGCTATCGACAACCTGTCGCATTGCCAGCCCGCGTATAGTTAATGTCAGTGTTTGACTGCCCGCAATACCGCCCATACTAGCGACAAT
>JAGLDT010000029.1 GCA_023145485.1 Cocleimonas sp.
GTTTCTCGTTCTTTTTTTAGTCGAGCTTGTTCGATAGCTTGTTGCTGTTGCTGTTGTTGTAATTTTTCTTGTTCTTGTGCAATGCGTTGTTCTTCGGTTGATACACTATAATAATAAGTCCCTGCGATACTACTAATCCCAATAACAGCAATAGCAACTAGCCAAGGCCAAATTGGTTTTTCTTGAATAATAATTTTTTCAGATGATAAAGCAGGTACCATTAATAAGGTTTCAGCATCTGTTTTTGATGCCTCATATAATGCTTCTGAGAATTCCCTAATGGTATTAAAACGATCGTCAGGTTTTTTAGCTAATGCTTTATCAAGAATTGATTGAAATACGCTATTTTCGCCCGTTAGTGTAGGAATGTCGGCATGGACATGTTGATAGAGAATAGCAACAGTATCGGTGCCTGTATACGGTTTATCACCCGTGAGCATTTCATAAAAAACGACACCGAGACTATAAATATCAGCCCGATTATCCATATCATGGCTACCCGTGCCTTGTTCCGTACTCATATAGAAAGGGGTTCCTGAAATATACCCCATTTGCGTCATTTCACCTGCTGTACCTTGTATTTTGGCAATACCAAAATCTGTTAAGACCGCACTACCATCTTGACGAAACATAATGTTGGCAGGTTTTATATCACGATGAATATACTTTTTGCTGTGTGCATAATGGAGTGCATCTGCCATTTGCGCGGTGACTCTTAGTGCATTGGAAATGGGTAATTTGCCATTTGCTAGACGCTCTTTAAGACTCCCTTTGCGTAGCACTTCCATCGACATATAAAAATGCCCATTTTTTTGATCAATATCATAAATAGTCACAATATTAGGGTGTTCAAGCTTAGCGACAATACGACCTTCAGCAACAAAGCTTTTTTGAAAGGCCTTATTAGAGGCAGTATCAGGGTTCATGATTTTAAGCGCAACTTCACGTTGTAGACGCTTATGGATAGCAAGATAAACCGTTGCCATTCCGCCTTCGCCGAGTTG
>JAGLDT010000290.1 GCA_023145485.1 Cocleimonas sp.
GCTTGGTCACGCATTGAGTCGATGACATCATCAACCACAATCCGCCCTAAAAAATAACCCTTTTCATCCACGACAGGCGCAGAATACCAATCATGGTTTTCAAACAGTTGAATTACTTCCTTTTCAGGGGTTTCAGGGCTAATGGTTCGCCAGTTATCCTCCATTACCTCGGCAACGAGTTTTTTAGAGGGAAGCAATAACAAATTAAGAATTGAAATAGCCCCCAGAAAATGATTATCTCGATCCACTACCATTAATACATTGGTATCCTCAGGCACTTTATCATGACGTTGTAAATAGCGATGCACGGTTTCTAAAGTAACATCACTACGCACCGTAATAGCATCTGCATGCATCAGTCGCCCAGCGGTATCTTCTTTATAACTGAGGTTTAATTCAATTTTTTCACGGCGTTGCTCATTCATACTCTCGAGCAAATCATCTCCTGCTTCTTTATCCAGCACCTCATCAAGTAACTCAGCAACATCTGCCGTATCCATTGCTTTCGTTGCATGATGTAAGGCTTCTGCATCCATATCATCAGCAAGCTTCGTCGCCGCCACTTCGCTCATATGTAGTAATACTTCGCCGTCTGATCCTTTTGCTATACAAGTAAATAAATGGGGACGTTCAGCAGCAGGAAGTGCATCAATAATATGTGCAATTTCAGCTGGGTTAAATAAACGAAGGTGTTGCTTTATAATTTTTTTATTGGAGCTTTCTATTGCTTTTGAAATCACCTGAATAGCTTGGTCTACAGAGGGGTTATTGTTTATCATTTTATTATTACTCTGTATGCATTGTATTGGGGTGATTTTTTAATAGTTGTAATTTCTTGACTTATTGCTAATCTCTATTGATATGGAGCAATAAGGCAAAAATTAGCCTATCATAAAGTTGCTTTAGTAGTATATTTTCTAATGTAATAAACCCAAGGAGGGTTTTATGAAGATTAAAATGTCTGTTCTTGCACTCGCAACAGCTGCTGTATTCGCATTGAGTTCACTGTCGTCTGCTTTTGCAGAACCTATTAAGTTAAAGTTTTCACACGTTGTTGCTGAAAATACCCCAAAAGGTCAAATGGCAACTAAATTTAAAGACTTGGTTGCTGAGCGCTTAAAAGGAAAAGTTGTTGTTGAAATTTACCCTAATGGTCAGCTTTTTGGTGATAACAAAGTGCTTGAAGCGTTGCTATTAGGCGACGTTCATCTTGCTTCACCCTCATTATCAAAATTTAAAAAATACACTAAAAAACTGCAAATTTTTGATCTGCCTTTCCTATTCAATGATATGGCCGCGGCAGAGCGATTTCAGCAAAGTGAAGCAGGGCAATCTTTATTAAAGACGGTTGAAAAGAAAGGTTTGATTGGCTTGGGTTATATGCACAACGGCATGAAGCAATTATCTGCGGCTAAAGCATTGCATACCCCAGCGGATGCGAAAGGTTTGAAATTCCGTATTATGTCATCGGATGTATTAGCAGCTCAGTTTGAAGCTCTGGCAGCTACCCCATTGAAAAAGCCGTATTCTGAGGTCTTCACGTTACTGCAAACAAAAGCGATTGATGGTCAGGAAAATACATGGTCAAATATTCACTCTAAAAAGTTCTATGAAGTACAGGATAATATCACCTCATCAGATCACGGCTTATTGGACTATATGGTCGTTACCTCCGCTGAATTCTGGAAAGGATTGCCTGATGATGTGCGCACTGAGTTGAAAAAAGCATTAGATGAATCCATTGCCTTTGGTAATAAAGTAGCCGCTGAAAAATCAAAAAGTGATAAACAAGCCATTATTGACAGTAAACGCACTAATGTGATTGAGCTAAGCAAAGAA
The DNA here is from genome assembly GCA_023145485.1 of Cocleimonas sp. Classification (GTDB taxonomy): domain Bacteria; phylum Pseudomonadota; class Gammaproteobacteria; order Thiotrichales; family Thiotrichaceae; genus JAGLBW01. The sequence goes on from JAGLDT010000290.1 coordinate 1,840, forward strand.
GAGCGTCAAAAATGGATCGATACTATGCAACCAGTTTGGAAAAAGTTTGAAGCAATTGTGGGTAAAGATATGCTAGATGCGGCTATTGCCTCTAATAAAGAGTAATTATTGCAACAGGCTTTTCATCGTGAAGGGTATGAGATAAATGAAGTTTTTATCTTTCAATTTTTTTCATGCCCTTCATGGTGACGTTGTCTATTAAAGAGAACAGAGGTGCTGGATGCTTGCGAAATTTATTAATCGAGCGGAGGAGAATTTTCTTTCGTTATTATTGGTCGGTATGACCTTGCTGGTGTTTTCTGAGGTTGTATTAAGGTTTGGTTTTAATACGGGGATTAACTGGTCGCAGGAAGTGACGCTTTATATGATGGCGTGGTTTGTTCTGTTTGGCGCATCGTATGGGGTTAAAGTTGGTGCGCATATCGGTGTTGATAGCTTTGTAAAATTATTTCCAGAAAAAATACGCCGTGCAATGGGGTTGTTATCAGTTGCCATTTGTATTGCTTATTGTGTGATTTTTATGATTGGCGCATGGAATTATCTCGCTAAGTTGAAATTAATTAGCCTTGAAATGGAAGATTTAGAAATACAACGCTGGATGTCTGAAAGCATTATCTTCCTTGGTTTTCTTTTGCTGATGTTCCGCTTTTTTCAATTAATGGTTAAGATTTTAAAAGGCGAAGCAGAAGGTTTCTCTCATATCGATGAAGCCAAAGAAGGGCTTGAGCTGGCAGCTCAAATTAAAGCTGAGCAAATTCAAGCTGAAAAAACTGACATTAAACAAATGAAAAAAGAACAGGAGGCTAAGTAATGGAATCCTTCGTTATCCCCACGCTGTTTTTATTACTGTTTCTTTGCATGATGATCGGTGTACCCGTTGCGGTATCGCTCGGTTTTTCTAGCGTTGTTACTATTTTACTGTTTGCCGATGACTCTTTAGCCTCGATTGCGCTAAAACTGTTTGAAGCACTGTCTGAGCATTACACCTTTCTTGCGATTCCCTTTTTTATCCTTTCCTCTGCTTTTCTCTCAACAGGAGGTGTTGCGCGACGGATTATAGATTTTGCGATTGATATTGTGGGGCATATTCGGGGTGGTTTAGCCATGGCAGGTGTATTGGCTTGCATGTTATTTGCTGCGGTATCAGGCTCCTCTCCAGCAACTGTTGCAGCCATTGGAGCAATCGTGATTGTCGGCATGACACGAGTCGGTTATCCCGAAAAATTTGCTGCTGGTGTTATCAGCACCGCAGGTACATTAGGCATTTTAATCCCGCCTTCGATTGTCATGCTCGTTTATGCAGCAGCTACCGAAGTCTCCGCTGCACGTATGTTTATGGCAGGCATGTTGCCCGGTATTTTAATGGGCGTGATCTTAATGATCGCCATTTATATCTATGCGCGCATTAAAGGATTACCGTCCTCACCCTTTCCAGGCTTTAAGAAAATTTTCAAATCAGGATTAGTCGCAACGGGTGGCTTAATGCTGATTTTTATCGTCCTCGGTGCAATCTATGGCGGTGTAGCCAGCCCCACAGAAGCGGCAGCTGTTGCCTCTGTTTATGCCTTTTTTATCGCTGTGTTTGGCTATCGTGATATAGGCCCGTTAAAAAACCTGCCATGGCGAAAAGACGGAGAAAACGTAGGCACAGCAACCATAAGAAACACAGTGCAAATGCTAGGTGCATTTCCAAAAAGCTTTTTTGATAAAGAAGTACAAAAAGTTATTTTAGATGCCTCTAAAGTCTCGATTATGCTGTTATTTGTGATCGGCAATGCAATTTTATTTGCACACGTTCTGACGACAGAACGCATCCCGCACGAAATAGCACAAATTATTATCCAATGGGGGTTGCCCGCATGGGGATTCTTATTAGTGGTTAACCTTTTGTTATTAATTGCAGGAAATTTTATGGAGCCCTCTGCGATTCTGTTAATCATGGCGCCGATCCTATTCCCCATCGCCACACAACTTGGCATCGACCCCATTCACCTTGGTATTATTATGGTGGTCAATATGGAAATCGGCATGATCACCCCTCCCGTAGGATTAAACCTCTTCGTCATCTCAGGCATTACTAATAAAAGCATGGGTTGGGCAATTAGCGCATCACTACCTTGGTTATTGTTGTTGCTGTTCTTCCTGATGTTGATTACCTTTATCCCACAGATCTCGTTATTTGTCCCTGAGATGTTTGATAAAATGCATGGGTATAATTGAAAAGTGACTGGAATCGGTCGCTTTAGTCTTTTTAGCCTCCGATTCCGTGACTCATCAAAAAATGAACTTGAAAGGTTTGGCTTTTTATTGCTGAGTGGATTGTACGTGTTGAGAGTTTACTACATCAATTTTCATAATGTGATTAACCAACCAAGAGGACAGTTTTTCATACGCATCATGTGCTAAAAACTCTGATGTTCCTGAGTAGCGAATTTGTTCTAATAAGGTGTTGATTGTCTCTATGAATTGTTCATGTGCATGATTATTATCACAGGCCATTGGACAGTTAAAACAGGCGAGAGACTGCTCTTCCTTGCCAAAATGCCATTCACCATAATATTTTAAAAAAACCAGCATCTTTTTTAGCTCTTGCGCTCCTCTTCCTTGCTCTAGCGTTTCTGCAAAATCATGTAAAACAAAAAAGAACTGCTTATGTTGTACATCTATTGCTGGATCACCTGTTGATATGGATTGGCTCCATTTGTATTTTTCTATCATGGTTTCTCCCTAAAGACCGATTAAATAGATTTATTTTAATAAAGAATTGAACTAATAACCCTTGTTATTACAAACATTTAGAGTATAGATGCAAAATTAATATAGTTTTTGAGTCTTTTGAAAAATATATTAATTTTGATAAGAAGATGGTCATTTAAGATTAGTGGGAGGCATATTGAAAAAACACATTGTTTTTTAGCGTTTTAAAACAAAGAAGGCAGAGATAGTGCAAGTTTTATAGGGTCGGCAAGCCCCCCCCCGAAGGTATTTGAATAATTTTTAGATTCATTTGCGCAACGTTTCAATTATTATAGTGGTTCAATCAATACCTCCACTAATTTTGATTTGAGCCAAAAATAGCACTTTTCAAGCAATACAAATCAATCACTTACAACTAATAGAAATCTCAAAAATGAAAGCATTAATAAAAAAGCACGCAAAAGAAGGTATTTGGTTAGAAGATGTACCTAAACCTGTCATGGGCAATAATGATGTTTTAGTCAAGATTCAAAAAACAGCAATTTGCGGTACCGATATTCATATTTATAACTGGGATCAATGGGCGCAGAAAACCATTCCAGTGCCCATGACGATTGGGCATGAGTTTGCGGGTGTCATTGCAGAAGTCGGTAAAAATGTCACGGGTTTAGATGTTGGCGATATTGTCTCAGGTGAGGGGCATATTGTCTGCGATCGTTGCCGTAATTGCCTTGCAGGTCGCCGCCACCTTTGCCCAAATACGATAGGTATTGGTGTTAATCGCACAGGAAGTTTTGCAGAGTATTTATCCATTCCTGCTAAAAATGTCTTTAAACCCAGCCATGAAATTTCCACTGATTTACTCTCTTGTTTTGATCCCTATGGCAATGCAGTGCATACCGCGCTATCGTTTAATATGGTGGGTGAAGATGTACTGATTACAGGCGCAGGGCCGATTGGTATTATGGCGGCAATGGTGGCCGATCATTGCGGTGCGCGTAATATTTTTATTACCGATATGAATCAATACCGCCTTGATTTAGCTAAACAAATTGTACCAAGAGTAGTGACGGTCAATGTACAAAAAGAAAAGCTTAACCGTGAAATGCTCGTTGAGCGTGGTATAGGTATCACAGAAGGCTTCGACATTGGTTTAGAGATGTCAGGCTCACCCCATGCCTTTGGCGATATGTTAAGCCTAATGATCAATGGCGGTCATATTGCTATGTTGGCTATTATGCCCCAAGGTTCTGGGATTGATTGGGATCAGGTGGTCTTTAAAGGCTTGATAATCAAAGGTGTTTATGGACGTGAAATTTTTGAGACGTGGTATAAAGGATCAATGATGGTACAAACAGGATTGCCCTTAGAAAAAATAATCACCCATCATTATCATTATACTGATTTCCAAAAAGGCTTTGATGTGATGCGCTCAGGGCAATCAGGAAAAGTAATTTTGAGTTGGGAGGATTAAACATGAGTTTTGATAAAGTAAAAGCGGGTTTCAGTGAAGATTTAGCGGCAATTAAAGAGGCGGGATTATGGAAAACAGAGCGCGTATTAGCTTCTGAGCAAAAAAGTGATATTGCATTAGCCGATGGCTCTGAAGTGATTAATATGTGTGCCAATAATTACCTTGGTTTAGCCAATAATCCTGACGTGATTCAAGCAGCAAAAGACAGTTATGAGCAATGGGGTTTTGGGCTTTCATCAGTACGTTTTATTTGTGGCACTCAAACCATTCATAAAACATTAGAAAGCAAAGTCAGTGAATTTTTAACGACAGACGATACGATTCTCTATGCTGCCTGCTTTGATGCCAATACAGGTTTATTCGAAACCTTATTAAATAAAGATGATGCCATTATCTCCGATGAGCTTAATCATGCTTCTATTATTGATGGGGTGCGTCTGTGTAAAGCAGCTCGCTATCGTTATAAAAATAATAATATGCAAGATTTAGAAGCGAAATTGATCGAAGCCAATGACGCAGGCGAACGGCGGATTATCATCACCACTGATGGCGTGTTTTCGATGGATGGCACGGTAGCGCAGTTAGATAAAATCTGTGATTTAGCCGATCAGTATAACGCAATGGTGCATCATGATGATTGTCACGCCGTTGGTTTTATGGGTAAAACAGGGCGTGGTATACATGAATATTGCGGTGTAATGGATCGCGTGGATATTATTACAGGCACTTTTGGGAAAGCATTAGGTGGCGCATCAGGTGGCTACACTTCAGGGCGACAAGAAATTATTGACATGCTGAGACAACGCTCTCGCCCTTATCTATTTTCAAATACACTTGCCCCCTCCATTTGTGCGGCATCACTTAAAGTATTAGAAATGCTGACAGAATCAACCCAATTGCGAGATCGTTTAGCAGATAATACCCAATATTTTCGCAAAGGAATGCAACAAGCAGGGTTTGATATTGATAATGGAGACCATCCCATCGTACCAGTGATGTTAGGAGATGCTAAACTTGCACAAAAAATGTCACAACGATTATTGGAAAAAGGTATTTATGCCATTGGCTTCTTTTTCCCCGTTGTTCCTCAAGGTAAAGCCCGCATTCGTACCCAGATTTCAGCTACACATAGCAAAGCAGATTTGGATAAAGCAATACTAGCCTTTAGCGACGTTTATAAAGAATTAACGGCATCCTTTAGTCAGTAGAACATTGTTCCTGCTTTAACTTAGGATTGAGGATTCAATAACACCCGAATTCTAACT
>JAGLDT010000291.1 GCA_023145485.1 Cocleimonas sp.
CACACACCAACACACACACGCACAAAGAGACACACAAACAGACACAGACATACAAAACACAAAAAGGAATACATAAATGAAGTGAAATAGGCTTGCGTTGTGAAGTCTCCCATCATGAACTCTAGTCCTACTCCCTTGCCATAGTCTCGCCTTCATGAAGGCATACCTGTCGCCTTCATGAAGGCATAACTGCTGTCTAGACAGGCGAATAAAACAGGGACACCACTTTTGCGACGGTGTGAAGTTTATTGATTGTCTGGATGTGTTCGAATTTTAATGTTGAACACGATGATGGATCAAGCTTGCTTTATGAGTTGTTGCCTACTTCAACAAAAAAAAGTATGCGAGAAAAGAAAAACTGAGACAGGCAGACAAGGAGTCATGATGATAGATAGGGAGACGTGTGTGCGCGTGCGTGTGTGTGTGTGTATGTGTGTGCGTGCGTGCGTGTGTGTTTGTGTATGTGTGCGTGCGTGTATGTATGTGTCAGTGTCTGTGACAGACTGACCCTAAAGCACAATGTATTCAAATGGCCACGCAGGTGTGTGTATGTGTGCGTGTGTATGTATGTGTCAGTGTGTGTGACAGACTGACCCTAAAGCACAATGTATTCAAATGGCCACGCAGGTGTGTGTAATAGTATGTGTACGTGCGTGTATGTATGTGTCAGTGTGTGAGTCTGTGTGACAGACTGACCCTAAAGCACAACGTATTCAAATGGCCACGCAGGTGTATGTGTGTGTGTGTGTCTCTCTCTCTCTGTCTATGTGTGTGTGTGTGTCTCTCTCTCTGTCTATGTGTGTGTCTCTCTCTCTGTCTATGTGTGTGTCTCTCTCTCTCTCTGTCTATGTGTGTGTGTATGACAGATGGACACACGGTGAGGGGAGAACCGGACCCAGCCTGGAGCACGGTGTGTGCGACCAGCCACGTGGGAGTGGGTATCACAGGCTGTCAGCAGGGCAACGACCACCGTGTGTGTCACAGACCGATCCTGGAGCATAATGCATGCAAACGGCCACCGGGGGGGGGAGGGGGGTCGCACTTGACACAGGGGCAACATGCAACGGGCCATCGTGTGTGTGTGTGTATGTCTCAGACCGACCCTACAACATAATGTATTCAAACGGCCACGTGTGTGTCTGAGACAGTGACCGACCCTACAGCATAATGTATCCAAATGGCCACGTAGGTGTGCGTGTGTGTGTGTGTGTGTGTGTAATAGACACAGGGGTAGTCGCTGTGCCCCGCAGGAGACGGTGTCATGGGCAACACAAGTTCATAAGAAACCCATAAACAAAAACAATAACAGCACCAATCACCACCACGCCGGTAACACACAAACAAACAAGCAGACGGAACACAAGCACATGTAACACAAGCATACGGCACACAAGCTCAGGGAACACAAGCACATGGAACACAAGCTCAG
>JAGLDT010000292.1 GCA_023145485.1 Cocleimonas sp.
GAAGGAATGAAATTTTTGTTTTAGAGACCTAACGCCCGCATCAGCTGACGTAAAAAGGGGCGCAGTTTTTGCGGCTTTTTCTTTTCGCAAAAATTGTGACGCTTTTAACGGTCAGCTGGATGCGATTGTTATAAACTTTTTCACTCATACGATTAAATAAAATCTACTAATCTTTCCATTTTGTCAAAAACCTTATGCGCACCTGCAGTTTTAAGTTCGTGTGCTGAAGTTCGCTCTGAATACCCGAAAACAGTCATTCCTGCTGAAATTCCACCTTCAACACCTATCGGAGTATCTTCAATAACGATACATTTTGATGGTTCAAAACCCATAGCTTGGGCTGCATGTAAATACACATCAGGATATGGCTTACCACGGGACACATCTTTTACACTAAAAAGTTTCCCCTCGAAATAAGGAAGTAATCCGGTAATGCCTAATGTGGATTGCATTCTATCATGGCTACTACTTGATGCAACGCAATACGGCACACTCAATTGATCGATAACTTCTTTCACGCCACGAACAGGTTGTAGATCTTTTTCCAATGCCTTAGTTGTTTCTCTTCTATATAGAGCCTCAAAATTATCTGGTGGCATTTTACCCAGCATCTTCTCAATTTTTACCATACATTGAGCGAATGAATAACCAACAAAGTTTTCGTACATATCCTCAATGTTAACGTTCAAACCTAAATTATTTAGTAATTCTGCAAACACAGTATTGATAATTAACTCACTATCGACAAGCACGCCATCACAATCGAATATTATTAGCTTATTCATTAAAATTTATAACCTGTGGGTTTGGTTTATAACGTCAAAAATCAGCCGACCGCGCTCGAAGGCAAGAAACTTAAAGCTACGAGGAACTTTAACGAAGCCAGTGAACTTAGCTCAACCACCGACCCAGCGGGTCGGCTGAATTTTTCTTGTTAGATTATTTTATATATTATCAGCTTATTGGATGGGAATATTTAACCATGAATCGGATGCCCTTAAATGTATTCCATAGGCCGATTGCTGCAAGCCCAATGCCTGCATTCGAGCCACCAGGATTATATGTAGATGCTTGAAAACCAAGAATTACAGCTAAGCCAAATTCAATAGCCAGAATTATTAATGCAATAACTGCTAATGTTGGGCTTCTCAATTTACCTGCACGGTAAAACATATATAGTAGTATTGAGTGAAAGACGACAATGAATACAACCCATATTGGTTCACCTCCCAAGATTTCGTATCCATTAGCAAAAAAGAACAATACAGCTATAACGACTGCACTTAATGCAATCACTCCAAAACCCTCATTAACGTGTTTATTGAATTCGTCAATTACATCTACTTCTTCATTTTTCATAGTGACTTATAATCTCCTTAGTAATCTAACGCCGCGTACACTTGCCCCAAATTCAGCCTTGTTTTTGTGTGAAAATGAGCCATAGCGAAATACACAAAAACAAGGCTGAGTTTGGGGTCAATGTGATACGCCTTGTTAGGTTTTTATTCACTTTCAATTTTAAAAACTGCTCTCTCTTGCCAGTTTTCTTTGCTTAATTTATACCTTAATGGAA
>JAGLDT010000293.1 GCA_023145485.1 Cocleimonas sp.
GTTTGAATTAGCGAGCGTTCGGAGCGTAAAAAACCTTCTTTATCAGCATCTAGAATAGCAACCAGCGATACTTCAGGCATATCCAAACCTTCACGCAATAGATTAATACCAATGAGTGCGTCAAATTCCCCAAGACGTAAATCACGGATAATTTCCACACGCTCAACGGTATCAATATCAGAGTGTAAATAGCGACAACGAATATCATGATCCATTAAATAATCGGTTAGATCTTCCGCCATGCGCTTGGTTAGCGTTGTAATTAACACCCGTTCATTTTGTGCCGCACGTAGATTGATTTCTGACATCACATCATCAACCTGTGAAGTAATCGGACGAATTTCAACCTCTGGATCAAGCAATCCTGTCGGGCGTACAATTTGTTCCGCAGTATTATCGCAGTGTTCGGTTTCATAATTGCCAGGAGTAGCAGAAACATGAATCACTTGCGGGATAATTTTTTCAAATTCATCAAACCGTAAGGGACGATTATCGAGCGCAGAGGGAAGACGAAAACCGTATTCCACCAGATTCGTTTTACGTGAAAAATCACCTTTATACATTGCACCAATCTGTGGCACAGTGGCATGGGATTCATCAATCACTACCAGCGCACCCGCAGGCAGATAATCAAATAAACAAGGTGGTGGCGCACCAACAGGTCGTCCTGAAAGATAGCGTGAGTAGTTTTCTATCCCCGAGCAATAACCCACCTCCCTAATCATTTCAATATCGTATTGAGTGCGCTCACTAAGACGTTGCGCTTCAACTAGACGATTTTCATTATACAATTGCTCTAAACGTTGTTTTAGTTCGATTTTAATACTGTCCACCGCATCCAACATCACTTGTCGCGGGGTGACATAATGCGTTTTAGGGTAAATCGTTAAACGCGGAACGCGCCGTAATATTTCACCCGTTAGCGGATCAAAATAGCTCAACTGCTCCACTTCATCATCAAACAACTCAATCCGCACCGCCTCTCGATCAGAATCAGCAGGATGAACATCAATCACCTCACC
>JAGLDT010000294.1 GCA_023145485.1 Cocleimonas sp.
AAAACAGTGCGAAAAATATTTTTTTTGATAAAACATAGTTTATTAATATTTAACGTTATTATTTTTTAGACTGAATGGCTGTTTGTTCATCAGGATAAAGTGCCTTATATCTTATTATCTTGCTACTGTATCAAGATGAATAGTGAAGTGTCACACACACAACTCGTTATTGAACGCCCTAAAATTCAACTATCTTTAGAGTCAAAAGTTTATGCAGGCTTATTTCTATTGATATTGAGTTTTATTGTTGGTGTGCTACTTGTTTCCTTTTTGGTACCAGAAAAACCGTTACCTGTAGCCTCTCAAAATAGCACTCTACATAAGTTGAATGGAACTTCTTCAATGAAACGCTTGCCTTTACTAATAGACAGAGTCGTTCGGGATTCGTCTGCCTATGTTTATGTGAAGCATGCTTCGATACGGTCTGAGTTGGGAATACCTTGGGGCAAAAAGATAGGTTTGGAGGAAAAAAGCAATCAAACGTTAGAGCTAAAAGGGTATAAATAATGAATAGCAAAAACAAACAAAATAATAAAACAATTCAAGACTCTTCTACGAGTAAACCGAGAATATTAAACGGTAACTATATGTTAGGATCTTGTTTATTACCCAGTACAACAGGGGATATCTATGCAGCATGGGGGGGAGCTAAAGAGTCTAATTCTTTACATCAGCATCCTTCTGATGATTATCCCCCTCCCTTTTTTATCAAATTTCTCCCTAAAAGCTACCCTCGGTCAGATGGCTCAATGCAAATTTTTATGCAAGAAATACAACATCTTAGGGAATGTTGTAACTGGTGTAGTATTGTATCTTTTGGTCATGATAATGATGATGTTTATTTAGTTCTGAAACTCCCTCACGGTCAATTTCTGGGTCGTGAACTTGAAACAACCCCTATTTATGGTGAGTTATCTGATATCTTACCTTTAATTTCTCATATTAATCTGGCATTAAAGACATTAAAAAAATGCGGTATTCGTCATGGACGGATAGAACCTAGTTCCATTTTTATTGATGAGGATGGTAATGTAGGGCTTTTAGATAGCATTTATGTCTCAGCAAAACAACGTCAGCTAGAGCAAGGCGTTGATTACACCTCCACTGTACCAAATCGTGATGCGATCTATGCGAGTCCAGACGTATGTTTTGGACGAGAAACATCAGAGCAAGATGATGTCTTTTCACTCGCGTGTCTTAGCTATCATTTATTAAGTGGAAAACATCCTTTTTCAGGTACAAATAGCGTCGTAGCGTTATTAAATAAAATGCGACCCGAGCGAATTAATACCTTAACAGATGCCCAGTGGCAACATCTAGAACTAGGAATGCACTTAGTTAAAGAAAGCCGTCTAGAAACAGTTAAAGACTTTATCAATGGTTTTGATAATAATAATCAGCCAATAAAAAAAAATCTAAACGATAAAATAACAACCACAAAAAAGAAAGATACAAAGCATTTAAGCCAAAAAAAACCTAAGCCTAAAGCAATAAAAAAGAAAATAGACACAAAGAAGCCTACGTCACTGCAGATCGATAAATCCACCTCTTTTGAAACAATGCGAGAGAAGTATTATTTCACATGGGCTTGGATACCTCTAAGTCTACTAGCAGGATTAGTGACTGGTATTATTGGAATGAGTTTATCCATTAACTTTTTGGGCGTAGACTTTTTCTCACTACTGAATATTTTGAAAAATTTATCTTAATAACTGATATTACGCACTCCTATAAAGGCGTGTGAGCTACCATGACATCTAAAATCTATAGCTTATTGATTCATAATATTAGTTAGCTATTAAAGGAGAGGAGAAATTCAGATTTTTTATTCAGGATAAAGATAAGGAATCAATGATCAAACAGTAACCTCAGGATCATGCCTCTATTTGAACCCTCTCCACCTTGTTATTTTGCTTCTCATCTCCTATCCTAGCCTTTGTAAAATATTTAGTCCGCCTTACCCTCCCTTAAAAATAAAACAAACCCTAGGATTACCTTCATGTTAAACAAGAAAAAAATAGTTAAAATCTTATTCGGAACCCTTTTAATAGGACTTAGCTCTGTCAGCTTAGCTGATATGAAACTTAATGGAGATAGCTCCAGTCTCTCTTTTTTCTCTGTTAAAAAAGGGACAGCAGGTGAGTCTCATCGCATCCCTAAACTATCAGGTTCTTTTACAACGTCAGGAGATTTAAAAGTCGTATTAGATTTGAAAAGTGTTGAGACTAAAATCCCTATACGTGATGAGCGTATGAATACTGTATTATTTGAAACAACGAAACACCCAGAAGCCATCTTAACGGCTAAAATTAACGATGATTTCTCCAAAAATGGCATTAAAACGATAACAACAGAAGCAACACTAGAAATGCACGGTGTCACTCAAAAAATAAAAGCCAACGTCATGGTGATACGTACAGGTAATAAATTAATTGCTAGTAGTTTAAAACCCATTATTATCTCCGCCTCTGATTTTAAACTAGATGCAGGCGTTGCTAAATTACAGAAACTAGCGAAATTACCCTCTATAGCCCTCTCTGTCCCTGTTAACTTTACGCTAGTTTTTGAGTGATATATCCTCATCGAACCCAGCAATTATTGGTAATGCTCATTTAAATTTAATGACTACCAATTTACAACAAAACTTTTTCAATCCCCCCTTCTAGCACCTTCTCAACAAAATCTTGATTCCATTGCTCACCATGAAGGTGTTTCATCATTTCAACCACAATATAATCCGTTTCCATTTTGGTATCATCGGCGTAACGTGATAGCCCTTGCACACAGGCGGGGCAGTTGGTGAGTATCTTGGTGGTTGCTTTTTCATTATCGGCATTGATGGTTTCTTTGCTAAGTTTCAGGCTTTCTTGCTTACGAAAGCGTAATTGACTCGCAATATCAGGACGACTGACGGCAAATGTTCCTGCTTCACCACAGCATCGCTCGCTTAATGCTATTTTTTGTCCAATTAGATCAGAGGTGAGTTTCACAGGGTCATAATGTTTGATCGGTGTGTGGCAAGGGTCATGGTAGACATAGTTTGTGCCTTTTACACCGTCTAATTTAATCCCTTTTTCTAGTAGGTATTCATGAATATCCAATAAGCGACAATTAGGGAAAATTTTATTAAATTCATATTTCAATAATTGATCCATGCAGGTTCCGCAGGAAACAATCACCGTACTGATGTTTAAATAGTCTAAGACATGGGCAATACGATGAAATAAAACACGGTTTTCGGTTGATATTTGTGTGCCTTTTTCAACATCACCACCAGCAGTTTGAGGATACCCACAGCAGAGATAACTTGGCGGTAAGACAGTCGTCGCATCGGTTTCATAGAGCATCGCTAGTGTTGCCATGCCAACTTGTGAGAATAAGCGCTCCGAACCACAACCTGGGAAGTAGAAAACAGAATCTCCTTCTTGTTTTCTCTTAGGATTGCTGAGAATAGGCACAGTATTAACATCTTCCAATCCTAAAATAGCGCGGGTAGTTTGCATGGGTACATCAGAAGGCAGTGGTTTCTTAACAAATTGGATTACCTGTTCTTTAATCTGAGGTTGTCCTGTGGTTGCTTTGGGGCGTTTACCTAGCTTCAATAATCCTAATGATTTAAAGGCATAATGTCCTAATCGTTGGCTAAAGAATCCTGCTTTAATCATCGCCAAACGGGTGAGTTTAATTGCCGTTGGGTTGGTCATATTAAGAAAGAGCATCGATGCCCATGTAACAGGGCTACTTTTCTTTTGTTTACGCTGACGTAAAATACTCCGCATACGCACGGTGACTTCGCCAAAATCAATATTGACAGGGCAAGGATTGAGGCATTTATGGCAAACGGTACAATGGTCTGCAACATCGTTCATTTCAATAAAATGACGTAAAGAAATCCCACGGCGAGTTTGTTCTTCGTATAAAAAGGCTTCTAGCATTAAGCCTGTCCCGAGGATTTTATTACGGGGCGAATAGAGTAAATTAGCGCGTGGAATATGGGTATTACAGACAGGTTTACATTTTCCACAGCGCAAACAGTCTTTAATATCATCATTTAATGCGCCTAATTCATTATGCTCTAAGAGTAAGGCTTCACGTTCAACCAGTCGCAATGATGGAGTGTAGGCATTATCCAACCCTGAGTTAGGCATCAGTTTGCCACGATTAAAATGCCCATTGGGATCAATTTCTTGTTTGTAATTGGCAAAATCATCAATACTTTGAGCATCAAGATAATGCATTTTCGTTAAGCCAATGCCATGTTCGCCTGATATAACGCCATCAAGATCATGCGCTAACTGCATAATCTCATCAACAATATGCTCTGCTTCTTGCATCATATCGTAGTCATTTGAATTGACAGGAATATTAGTGTGAATATTACCATCACCCGCATGCATATGCAGTGCCACAAACAGTCGGCTAGAGCGTGCTTTTTTATGTACCTTTTTTAAGGTTTCACGCAATGGCTTTAATTCACCCCCGACAAACAGCTTATCTAGTCGTTGTTTAATTTCTTTGTGATAGGAAATAATTAAATCACGGCGTAATAAAAGATCAATAATGCGATCATCTTCTCGTATTGCCTTGATGGCTTGCTCGTTAAGCAATGATTTACATTGCGCAGCAGGGGTATCGAAGTTTTCTAACAGTTGTTGCCAACGTTCTGTAATGCTGTTTAGAAACTCATTAGCAACATCCTTTTTAAATTGCAATGTTTCAAAATTAATTGCATCGGTATTGTATTGACTGTCTTTAAACAAATCGGCATTGTCAGCACTAAAACAGGCTTGCATTGCTTTAATAATCTGCAATTTATTTTGCATTGATTGACGAATATTAATACGCTCAACGCTTTCACTGTAGCGAGATAGATTATGCAGTGGAATCACAACATCTTCATTCACCTTAAACGCATTGGTGTGGGCTGCAATCGCTGCCGTTCGAGTACGATCTAACCAAAATTTAGCGCGTTCTGCGCGGGTAATAGCAATAAACCCTTCAGCCTCACGTTGTTTAGCTAGTTCGATAACGGTCTCGGAGGCTTCGATTAATTTTGCTTCATTATCACTGACAATATCGGCTAGTAATAACATTTTAGGCAAATTGCCACGGGCTGCTTTCGGGGTATATTTTACCGCTTTAATATAACGCTCATCCAGATGCTCCAGCCCTGATAGCAATACATCAGGGTTGGCATCTAAATAATCTTTAATCTCAACAATCGCAGGCACGGCTTTTTTTAAATCGGTACCGTAAAATTCTAAGCAAATGGTACGGACTTGCTCAGGCATCCGATGTAAAATAAATTCCGCTGAGGTAATTAAACCATCACAGCCTTCTTTTTGAATCCCGGGTAAACCACCTAAAAATTTATTGGTAACATCTTTTCCTAAGCCTTCCTTACGGAAAAATTGCCCTGAAAAGCTTAATATTTCTGGCTCACCCTGTTGAGTGACACCATCTTGCGCAAAGCGGGTGACTCTAAACTGCACTTGCTTCTGATCATGAATTTTCCCCAAATTGTGATTGAGTCTCTCAACGTTCACCCAACCCGCATCGGGTGTCACCATTCGCCATGAAAGCAGATTATCCAGCGTTGTACCCCACATGACTGCTTTTTTTCCCCCCGCATTCATGGAGACATTACCACCAATGGTCGAAGCATCTTGTGAGGTTGGGTCAACGGCAAACACTAGCCCCGATGCCTGTGCGCGATCAGACACAGAACGCGTAATCACCCCTGCACCTGCACGAATCACAGGAACATTTGCATCTAAATTAGGTAAATCATTACGGATTTTGATGGCACTCAGTGATTCAAGCTTTTCAGTATTAATCACCGCTGTCATTTGATGTAAAGGAATAGCACCGCCTGTATAGCCTGTGCCACCACCGCGTGGAATGACCGTCAAACCCAGTTGAATACAACACTGCACTAAGGCCGCTATTTCCTCTTCCGTATCAGGCGTTAATACCACAAAAGGCAATTCAACTCGCCAATCAGTGGCATCGGTCATATGTGAAACACGTGCTAAACCATCGAAATAAAGATTATCTTTACTGGTTAGCCTGTTAAATTTGCGCTGCGCCTTTTTACGTAAATCATAATACTCATTAAACCAGTTAGAGAACTTACTAATCGCTAGCTCAGAAATAGCCACTAGCTCAAGCGTCTGCTGATTACCATTCGCGCGATGTTTAATGCGTTCCAAGCGCTCCTGTATGGTCGAGATCAAGGAGTTACGACGCTTCTGGTTATTGAGCAAATCATCCTGAATATAAGGATTCCGCATCACCATCCATAAATCACCTAATAACTCCAGTAACATATGCGAGGATAGCCCTGTCGCCCGCTTTGCACGCAACTTCTCTAAAATACGCCAAGCATGCTCGCCTAATACACGGATAACAATTTCACGATCAGAAAATGACGTGTAGTTATAAGGAATCTCACGATGACGATGTGATTGAGAACTGCTCATTTGGTATACCAATTAGGCTAAAACGGTGCAGTTTATTCTATTGGAGTCGTTATTGTAAGATCGCGATTGGGAGGGGTAGTGGATATTGTAGCGAAGGTTCATTGCCCACTACTTTCAAAAAAAGATCATCCCTATCTAAGAGTCTTGTGCACGTTTCTAAGTGAGATAAAATAGCCATTCCTTGAAGACTGACTGAGTATTCGCAATAAAAAAGCCGAATAGTGATCTATTCGGCTTTTATTTTCATACTAAGGACTGAGGATTCAATAAC
>JAGLDT010000295.1 GCA_023145485.1 Cocleimonas sp.
CTGAAACAAAAATTCTGCGTTATAGTTTCGGATGTTATTAAATCCTTAGCCCTAACTATTAGGTTGATTATATATTAGATATATAAACAAATATCTGCATCGCCTGCAAATTCAAAGAAGGAGGCCGCGCCTACATAGTCAACACCATCAATAAATTCGTTAGTGTCCATTTCAAATAGATCAACTGTCATTTGGCAAGCTAATAAACGAACTTCAGCTTCAACACAAAGGTCACGTAATTCAGCTAGATCAGCAACACCTTTGTCTTTCATTTTCTTTTTCATCATGACCGTCATCATGCTTTGCATTCCAGGTAGGATTTGCAAAATAACAGGGACAGGCATTGGCATCGGCATACCAGGATTTCCTAGTGATGATACTTGAAGGTTTAAATCTTTTTTGAGTAATTGCAAACCGTAGAAGGTGCAAAAAATTTCAACATCATAGCCTAGTGCGGAGGCTGTAGATGCTAAAATAAAGGGAGGATATGCCCAGTCTAATGTTCCTTTTGTAGCGATCATTGCTAATTTCTTTTCAGTCATGTGTGGTCTCTCAGCCAATGGCAACCGTATTGTATCGTGCCATAAAATCATACCCGAATGGGGGGGAAATCACTCGATCATAACAGAAAAACATAATATTAGGAAATACTGTATTAGCCTGTTTATTTCTACTGGGTCACTGACAAAATGATCAAAGAACAAATAATGAAGCGGTGTTTTGTTGCAAAGATTGTTGATCTTAAAACTTTCTGAAAACCTATTTAAAATAACGTAAAAAATACCCATTATTTCTGACAACATGAATATATTTAGACTTTCCTGTTACATTTTCCAGTTTATTGCGCAAACGACTGATATGCACATCGATACGTCGATCAAGTGGATGATATTCTTTAACACCAATAGCACCATTTAATGCTTCACGTGAGACTATTTCACCATAGTTTTTACATAAAATAGCAAAGAGATGTTTTTCATTTTCAGTTAAATGAACATTCCCTTGATCTTGATCGCTATACAATTTTTTAGAATGATAGTGATAACTATACGGACCAAAAGAGAGTTTATCCTTTGCTTTTTCTGCACTAGAGTGATGTAAACGCATCATAATCTGTATTCTTAAGAATAGTTCATCAGTATCAAATGGTTTATTAATATAATCCACAGCGCCTGAACCTAATGCTAAAAGACGATCTTGTTTTTTATTTTCTCCTGTTAGCATAATAACAGGAATAAGCGGGTATTTTTCCGTTAGCCAGTTGAGCCAATAGAATCCATTTTTGCCTGCCATTAAAACATTCAGCAAAATAAGGTCTGGTTTTTTATCCCTTTTGGAAAAATAAGAGGACAGACACTCTCCGCACACTAATTGATCACAGAGATAATCTTTCCTCTCAAAAAAAGAGGCAAGATAGGTCTGAAGCAACTGATCATCATCAATGATCAAGAGCTTTTTTTGTATGGTGGAGGGGGTAATTGAACTCATGAGTGTAAAAATAGCATGTTTAAGCTATTAATGTCATTGATAATTTTTCTAGTACTTTATCTGATTACGCTAGTAATCAGTCAGCCTGAGGTATGATTTAATAATTTAATATAGCCTTTGTCATTGGAGGCTCTGCTTCTAACTAAACGTACACTAGCATTATAATATTTAAGATTTTCTTCATCATTACCTGAGTCAAAATGCAATGACCAAGCGTACTCATCTTTATTATAAAAGGTTGTCGATGTCCAATAACGTGTTGGCGAGGTATTAGGAAAAATCTTATTATCAATGGTCGGCTTAAGGCATTGATTTTCCATTACAGGTAGTCGGTTGTTTGTCTCAATGAGTGTTTCTTTTTGATCACAATAAACCAGTGAGCGTAACTCATCAATAGTTGGAAGTCGCCAATCATTATAACCTGCAAAACTAACCTGTTTAAAACGTCTAACCGCGTTATCCCATGTATATTGACGCACCATTCCCTTACCACAAGCAATGGTTCTTTGTCCTTCGCTGTATTTTTTCCACATCAGATTAGTGCTGTAATCGGTAATGGTGTCATCATTATTATCAAAATACTTACCTTTTTCTAGGTCTACTTCAGGTTGAGTAAATTTTCTAATACTTTGTAATAAATGTTGATACGACTGGTCTTCTCTATTGCCATTCCAATTTTGCAGTGCCTCTGATCCCAAGGCAGCATAAGGCATAGGCGGTGTTACCTGTTCGGATAATACGGGAATTAAACATCTCTGCTCCATCGCTTTGAGTGCTACTAATTGAACCCAAGAAGAGCGAATGGAGTCATGAGACCAGATGGTAAGAACACACCTGCTATCATCAAATGCATTTTCTGTGGTTAAATTGTTTTTGTCCCAACGTACGGTGTACCCCTCAGACCCCAATGCCTTTGCAAGCATGGCAACCCAAGACCTATCGGTGCTACTGTAACTAATAAATATATCGTTCATTTGATTGCAAATCCCTTTGGTATAATAGTACTGAACTTCATCGATAAATATCTATACCAAGTATCGTTATATTTGGCAAATAAATTCTCATTAATCATCCCTTTCATCACAGCAATAATCTTATGCACCCAGAAACATCTGAAATAAAAAAACCGTTACGCAGTGGCTATACAACAGGTGCCTGTGCAACCGTGACTAGTTTAGCTGCTGCACGTTTGCTTTTTAACCTACCAAGATTAAAGCAGTGCTCTATTACCTTACCCAAAGGGCAAACGGTTGAGTTTGATTTACAAGATTGTAAACTTACCGCTAATGGAGCGACTGCATCGACCATCAAAGATGCGGGGGATGATCCTGATGTGACGCATCAAGCATTGGTTTCCTCGTATATTGTCTTAACACCGAAACAAGGGATTGAATTTTATGCAGGCGAGGGCGTTGGCATGGTGACTCGAAAGGGTTTATCCATTGCGCCTAATCAACCTGCTATTAACCCTGTGCCTCGTTTAATGATACAACAACACCTTGAGCAATTAGCCATTGAGGAGGATTATAACGGTGGTTTTGCAGTTACAATTGGTATTAAAGAAGGGGAAAAGTTGGCTTTAAAAACAATGAATCCCCGCTTGGGAATTGTTGGTGGATTATCTATTTTAGGAACAACAGGGATCGTACGTCCTTTCTCTTGTTCTGCTTATATTGCCTCTATTCACCAAGGGTTGGATGTTGCCTTTGCTAATCAAATTAATCATATTGCCGCCTGTACAGGATCATCAAGTGAAGCCATGATCCGTACTCAATATGCACTCTCGGAGATGGCATTAATTGAAATGGGGGATTTTGTTGGCGCGGTATTAAAGCATTTGAAAAAAGTACCGATTCAACAGGTTTCTATTGTGGGAGGCTTTGGTAAAATCACTAAATTAGCAGCAGGTCACCTTGATTTACACAGTCGAAAATCTTCCATTAATTTTGAGTTCCTAGCACAAGTAGCGATGGAGTTAGGCGCCGATAAAACATTAGAGATAAAAATCCTGCAAAGCAATACCAGCATCGAAGCCTTAAATTACTGTCAGCAACAAGGCATTCATTTAGCGGATGCTATTTGTGCTTTAGCATTACGGAAAATCAACGCCATTATTCCCAAGCAATGTCATGCCGAAGTATGGGTTATTAACCGTCAAGGTGAAGCCGTTGGGCGAACAGGCTCTCTTCAATGAAACTGCTCATATTGGGGGGAACATCGGATGCCATTCAGTTATGCAAATTAGCATTACAAAAACACACCATCATTTACAGTATAAAAGGTATGGTACGACACCCTCAATTAAACTGTGAAGTGCATATAGGTGGCTTTGGTGGTCTTTACGGTTTGGTTGATTTTTTACATCAGAAGCGTATTAACTGTTTAGTTGATGCAACTCATCCCTATGCGGTCAAAATGAGTGATCATGCAAAACGTGCGGCTAAATACGCGGGGATTAGCTGCTTTCATTATATTCGCCCTGCATGGCAACAGCAGATCAATGACGATTGGATTTTTTTTGAGAATAAGACACAATTAACATCGCTTCTTAATAAAAAAAATCATCAAACGTTACGATTTTTTTTTACTATCGGTCAGTTACCATCTGAAATTTTAGCCAAAAAAAATTCAAAGCACGCTTATATTATCCGTTCAGCGATTGCTTCGATAACTAATCAAACCGATAGGGTTGAATGGATAAAAAGCATTGGACCTTTTGAGTTAGCGGATGAACGAAAATTGTTTAATCATTATCAAATAGATGCGTTAATCAGTAAAAATAGTGGGGGAAAAAGTGTTGCTGCAAAAATACAAATAGCGTCTGAAATGAACCTTCCTGTGTATATGCTGCAAAGACCTGATTTTAAGTCTGACTACCCCATTCTCCACTCTATTGCTGATATATTGTCAGCATTAAAATAGCTTAAACGAGATAATTAAAAATGATGCTTAAACTTGAGAAATCCTTAGCAGCATGGCAATCAGACAACTTTAAACAGATTGTACGAGAAGAAATTGGTGGATTAGATGAAACATCGTTACCACTACAAGAAGGGCTATCCCGAGCGAATTATGTGGATGCTAGCGACTTATCTGTTTTGATTCTGAGAATAACTGAACACGAAACACAGATTCAGGTAAAAACAGGCATCTTTTACCAAGGAATTATTGCAGGCTGCAACTGCTCCGATGACCCTAGCCCAATGCCCTCACATACCGAATATTGTGAAATACTGTTTGAGATTGATAAAAAAACGGCGGAAACAAAGGTTTTATTACTTGAGGATTAGAACGTTTCAAGTAATTAAGTGACTCGTATTGTTTGGAGCTTCCTTAAGCCTTCTTCAAAAAAGCACTGACTAAAACAATCCGCGTGCCATTGACACGTCCTTCAATATATTCTGACTTATCTGTTAACGAGATGTTTTTAACAACCGTGCCACGCTTTGCGGTAAACCCTGCGCCTTTCACGACGAGATCTTTTATAAGAATAACGGTATCACCCGCAGCTAGAGCTGTGCCATTACTGTCTTTCGTTGGATCAATAGCCTCTTCATCACTTATTTCATCAAATGCTTTCGCCCATGCTTGAACCTCAGGCTCTAGATAAAGCATCTCTAATAAATCTTGTGGCCAGCCTTCTGCTTTTAAATGATTCAACATTCGCCATGCAACCACTTGAACAGCAGGTTCTGGGTTCCACATACTATCATTTAAACACCGCCAATGATTTACATCAGCACTACTCGGCTCTTCTATTTGGGTATGACAGGTATCACAAACGAGTATACATTTTTCGGCCGTCGCATCAGACTCTGGTGGCACTTCGTAAACCGTTAAATTTTCACTAGAGGTACACAGTTCACATTTTTCGCCACTACGTTGTTGCAAGGTTTGCTCAATTGTCACAATATTTTCACTCCAAAAATTTAGCGATAGTTTGTCTGAGCAGAGACAATAAGGCAAGAGACAACCCACTTCCTAAGAGGAATCAAAGGAAGCAGTATCAAAGATGATAAAATATCTAAGCCCTAGTTATGGCTACCCAAGTGCTCGATTAAGTTGCGCAAAGCTACCTGCTCTTTGACTTGAATTAATTTCCTTTCCTAATTGATGAGCAACTTGCGTGACAGAAATAATGCCACGAACACAGTTACGCCCTTCATTTTCTTGCAGTACTAGCATGTGATGACGACGAGAGTCCTCTAGCGCAATCACAACATCAGCAACGGTTGCTTTTTCAATATCAGCGAAAGGAATTGCTTCTAATTTGCTAATCGGTGTCATCATATCTTTTGCTTCAATATCATTACGAGAACAACCGTTATTAGTTGCAAACAGTAACGGCTTTTCACCTAAAATATCATTCGATGTAATTAACCCAGCGAGCTGTCCTTGTTGATCATGAACAAACAGCAAGCGTACACCGCAAGCAATCATTTTGTCATTAATCGCATTTAAGGATGCGCTGGTTTCTATCTGAAAAGGATTAATGATTCTTAGATCTGTCATTACGCTAATAGCGGGTGAACTTTCTGATATACGCTTACTCGGGTCACGTTCAGGTGAAACTAGGTTAACACCCGTAGGGACTTGTTCAGGTTGTAGACGATGGTTTATTTCAGCCATGATTTATTCTC
>JAGLDT010000296.1 GCA_023145485.1 Cocleimonas sp.
GGCATCCTCTGCTGACACCCCTATATATAGCCCCCAAAGCTGCTGTGGATTGATTGATCGATTAATTGATCGCTTTAAGCTCAGCAAACCATAACGATTATCTCAGGACTGATAAAGAACTAAGAAAACGTACTCACCAATAGACAACAAAGAAACAAGAAATACAATGGTTTCAACGATAAAATGTCTTCTTCAGGTACTTAGCAATAACAAACAAACAATGGCCCTAAGGTTCAGCAGGCTCTGCCAGCAGTGTTTGTTGATGCATATATTTTCATGCATTTGTTCACATTACAGTGCACCAAACACTTCAGTCAGCTGCATTCTGTCTTCCAGTGTACTCATTCATTCACAGCAGGGTCAAACAGACTGCAAACCCTTCGCCCTCTTCAATGATTGAACAGGGTCGCAGCAACGATTTCATTCTTATTCCACTTACCAGAATATCCAGCTCCCTTTCTGGAGACTTGCAGTGGGGGTGCGTACGCCTGCAGGAATCCTTCCATCGGCCAATCGTATTTCTGTCCAACGCAGACAGAATGCATCAAGCACGCGACCAAGCTCTTAAACACACCATATTCCAACTGTAATAACAAGGTAAAGTTATCGATATCAACAGCAAGCAAAGGGAATACTGACATGAGGTTTGGTACTTCACAACCTATGATGCATGCATCCACGCGCACACACACACACGCACACACAGACACACGCGTGCATGTGCACACACACACACACGCATGTCTGCGCACACACACGCACACACAAAGCACCTGTGTGATCCCTGAGATTAAATCCCAGCCTAAGGACGATAATAATAATAATAATAATAATAATAATAAAATAATATAAAATAAGAAGAAGAAAATAGCAGGGAATTTGTATAGTGCTTGTTGTCACTCAAAGTGCTTTACAACCTAACTATACAAAAGTATGTAACACACAACAGTTATACAGACAGACATGAGTAACACCCATCCATCCCAAATCCACTAAAACACACACACACACACA
>JAGLDT010000297.1 GCA_023145485.1 Cocleimonas sp.
TACTGATGCAATTTAACTTAAAAAACGAACAAGATGGCATTAAAGTCCATCACGAAGCGGCAACCGAAACTATTTCAGCAGCCAAACGTTTACATGATAAAGGTTTAATTACTCAGGATGATGGAGGGTATTTAACAGATTTAGGCCGCAAAGCAGCAGAGCATACCCAAGACTTGAATACTATTCTAAGATAATAACGAGCACTCACTCCATCTTTAAATTTACTAAGGAATGAAAAACTAATAACCTCCCAACTCTAACTTGTACTCAAAGAAGAGTGGCATAGTCACCTTTTCATTTCTAAAAATGCTCACGATGATGGTCTTTCCATCATCGTTTCTAATAAAATGAAAGCAACATTTTAGATTAATAAGATTATTTTCAGAAATATTTTGCAACTCCCTTCTCCCGCTAATATTGCGCACTATTAATTCCTTTTTTTTCAAAATATCCTTCCACCTCAAAATCACTATCTAAGCAAACCACCTCCTATTCTCCTCGTCAATATCTGACCAAAAAAATTATCATTTAGAAAAAAAATAACGTCATTAATAGCACTTTCATAAAGATCAATAAATTAGTGAAAGCTAATCCAATATCATCGATTTGATGACTACAGAGCAAATCGATGATATTGGAGTACAAAGGATGCTGAGATGCGGGTTAATACCGTTTATCAAATATCTCTGTAAAATAACCACTTATAAAGCGTAAAACGTCAGATATTCTATTTTCTAGTAGCTCTAGACGAGTCTGTTTTTTATAAAAATACTCTACCAGAGGTAGTGAAAGGCATAGAGCACTCAGTAATCCCCAAAGGACGGAGGTAAACATGTCTATTTTTCATATCCATAAAACTAACTCACAACCAGCCGAAGAGAATCCTGAAAATATCAGTTTTTCTACTCGCCAACTAGATTCTATCAAGCAAATGATACAAAGCTTTCAGGGCGGAGAAGGTCGAGAAAATGATGAGCATAAAAAAGATAAGGAAATACCTATTCTCAATAGGCTTATAAAAAAAGAACTAGGAGAAACTAAGGGCATCATTGATTCAAAATACTGTATCAATATCCCGAACCACAGTAATGTTATTATAGGAACAAATGGCAATGACTCTCTCAAAGGAACACGTGGTAATGATGTAATCTACGCTAAAAATGGAGATGATAGTTTACGAGGTGGCAAGGGGCATGACAATTTACATGGAGGACGGGGAGATGATAGTTTGCGAGGCGGCAAGGGTAACGATCATTTATTCGGTGGCAAGGGGGATGACTGTCTTCATGGAGGCAAAGGGAGCGATGTATTAAAAGGGGGGAAAGGAGATGATCACTTAAACGGCGGGGCTGGTAATGATATTCTTCGTGGTGGTCGTGGTGATGATTTTTTTACTGATAATCGTGGCAATAATAACATTAATGGTGGCAGAGGCGAAGATACGGTTAAATTTAACGCAGCCATTAGTCATTATAAAATAGACACTAATCCTGATGGTTTTGTTATCACTAATAAATCAACAGGTGCAGTTAATACAATTAAAAATATTGAACAATTTATCTTTAAAGACAGCACTCTAAATACCGCAGAGTTACGTGAATGGGCAACAAATGCTGCACAAAACCAATACCGTACCGCTGATGGTAGCAATAATAATCTAATCAAGACTGATTTAGGCAGTGCTAAAACAGCCTTTATTAGTATTGTTGATAAAGATCCTGATCGAATGCTAGAGGGGGCAACTGCTACAAACCTGCCAAATGTACGCGAAATAAGTAATGCTATCGCCACCCAAAATGAAACAACCGTTAATAGCAAAGGCTTGAGTGATATGTTCTGGTTATTTGGTCAGTTTGTAGATCATGATATTAATTTGACTCCAACCAGCGAAACAGACACTGCTAATATCAAAATACCAACAGGAGATGCCTTCTTTGATCCGTTTAATACGGGTTCACAGGAAATGAGTTTTAATCGTTCTATTGCGCTTGAGGGCGCTGATGAGCGCACCCAAGTTAATCATATAACCGCCTTTATTGATGGCTCAAATATTTATGGGTCAGATCAAGAAACAGCTGATAAACTGCGTACTTTTGACGGTGGCAAACTACTCATGGGAGAAGCCAATCTATTGCCAACTGAAGATAACGGACAATTTTTCTCAGGCGATGTACGTGCTAACGAACATGCAGGATTGACCGCCATGCACACTATCTGGGCACGTGAACATAATAACGTTGCAGATAAACTAACAACCCAACACCCAGAGTGGAACGATGAAAAAATCTATCAAGAAGCTCGCGAATGGGTGGTTGCAGAAATGCAAGCCGTTACCTATAACGAATTCCTGCCTGCATTATTAGGGGGTGATGGTGCTGGGGAGTATACAGGCTATGACTCAAGTGTTAATCCTCAGATTAGCAATACCTTTGCAACCGCTGCCTACCGCTTAGGACACACCATGTTGTCACCAACTTTATTGCGCTTAGATGAAGAAGGGCAAGAAATTGATGCAGGACACTTACAATTACGTGATGCCTTTTTCCAACCACAAAATGTAGTCGAATCAGGGGTTGATCCTATTCTACGTGGACTCGCTACACAAACAGCTCAAGCAGTAGACCCAATGTTAGTTGATGATGTGCGTAATTTCCTCTTTGGCGCACCAGGAGCTGGTGGTTTTGACCTTGCTTCTCTCAATATGCAACGCGGGCGCGACCATGGTATAGCAGGTTATAATGATGTCCGTGAAGACTTAGGTTTAGCGCGTATAGAGAGCTTCAATGATCCCATTTTTCAAGATGGCGTTGGCGCTAAACTAGCCTCTATTTATGACAGTCCTGATGATATCGACCTATGGGTTGCGGGTCTGGCTGAGAATAGTCAAGATGACTCATTAGTTGGCTCAACCTTCAGTGCCATACTCGCAGATCAATTTACTCGTTTACGTGACGGGGATCGCTTCTGGTATGAAAATCAGTTCTCAGCTAATGATATCGACACACTCAATAGTATAAAACTTTCTGACATTATTCAGCGCAATGCTGATATTGAAAATATTCAGGAGGATGTGTTTGTTGCCCCTGCTGGAAATCAGCAGGTACAAGTTCC
This sequence comes from Cocleimonas sp., assembly GCA_023145485.1. Classification (GTDB taxonomy): domain Bacteria; phylum Pseudomonadota; class Gammaproteobacteria; order Thiotrichales; family Thiotrichaceae; genus JAGLBW01. Next base: position 3,112 of record JAGLDT010000297.1, read on the forward strand.
CACAGAAGAAGTTGAGCCACAAGACACGTTAGGACTAATGGGAGAAACAGCAAGAGCTGCTAATACCCCTATTTTTAATCCAACAGAAGTGGCAGAAATCGTGAATGATGCCACTAATGCTGATGATGGTAATTAAGGAACAAAAATTCTGCGTTAGTTTAGGATGTTATTAAATTGTCATTTCCTTGGAAATTTAATATATGAACATCTATAGAGGGAAAATGGTTTACTCAAACCGATACATCGCCCCTTCTGATAGCACTAACGCTATTCCAATCGAGATAAAGAACAGACCTGCGAGTAGGGAGGATACAAATATCTGTTTTTGGCTAAAGCGTTTTTTATTTCTAAAAGGTGCTTCAATATAACGCCAGCTTACATAACCCATTAGTATCGAAGTAACGCTTAACCCCAGCATAATGGGCATACTAAGACCATCAATATGGTAAGCACGAGCAAAGACAAGTAAGGGTTGATGCCATAAATAAGCACTGTAGGAAACCAAACCAATCATCACAAAGAGCTTAAAGGATAATAGTTTATTGACTAAAGTATCGGTATTTGCAAAGAGAATAATCAGCGCGGTACCGATTGTAGGTACGAGGGCGTAGACACTAGGGAAGGGTATATTTTTATCCAAAAAAAGGATTGCGCCTAAAATCAATATCAAACCCAGTAAGCTACCAATATGACAAATAAATCCTTTAGGCTGAGGATTATAAAATAAATAAAATGCCGTTAATACACCAATCATTAGCTCCCACGCCCGTGTGGGGATTAAATAGAAATTTGCTTCAGAAAAATAACGCCAGCCCCATTCCGTCAAACCTAGACTAACCAAAGCAAGCAATGCAATGAGTATCACTAATATTCGCTTATTTTTTCCTGCAAAAAACGCTAGAAAGAGTGGAAAAATAATATAAAACTGCTCCTCAACTGCCAAACTCCACGTATGCAGTAAAGGAATTAGCTCGGTATCAGCAGTAAAATAATCGGTCTCCAGCCAAAAAAGAATATTTGAAACAAACGTAACCACCGCAATCATACTTTTGCCAAAATCTTTCAGCTCATGTGGCAGTAACCAAAACCAAGCAAAGGGGAGGCAAACCAAAAGCACAATAAACAAAGCAGGCAAAATGCGCCGCGCGCGTCTTTCGTAAAAATTAACAATCGAAAAAGTGCCTTGTTCCTGTTCTTGCAACAGGATAGTAGTAATCAAATAACCACTAATCACAAAGAATATATCAACGCCAATATATCCACCACTAATCCATTCAAATCCTGCATGAAAAAGGATAACGGGGACAACCGCCAACGCACGCAAACCATCAATTTCTTTTCTATAAA
>JAGLDT010000298.1 GCA_023145485.1 Cocleimonas sp.
AGCAGTGTTCATGTAGAAGTTAATGGTGAAGCGGGGGCTATTGTTCTTGTTAATAATGCTCCAGTAGGGACATTGAATGGTTCAGGAAAATTAAGTATCGCACTGGATACGAGCGGTTCAGATGGTGATAAATCTTTTTCTATTACACTTAAAGACAGCTCAGGAAATATCAGTACTGCGTTAGCCGTGACCATGACTAAAGACAGTACAGCACCTGATGCGCCAACATTAACCAATACGCCAACTAAGACAACAGCTGAAACAACCGATGTAGAGGTCAGGGGTGAGGTTGCAGCAACGGTGATGCTCGATGATAAACAGGTTGGCACAATAAGTAGTGAAGGTACTCTCACGATAACATTGGATACCAGTGGCAATAATGCTGATCTGAGTTTTACTCTCCGTTTAAAAGACGCGTTGGGTAATGAAAGCGATGCATTGCGCTTAACAATCACGAAAACATCAACGGCGCCTACCATTAATAGCCTACAAACGGCTAATACTTCGCCTGCTTTGAGTGGCACAATGCCAACAGGTAGCCTCTATGGTTTGACTGTGGGTATTAATAATTCAACTTATCCTGCAACCAATAACGGGGATGGCATATGGAGTCTTTCTCAAGGCACCATTCCTACCTTGTCAGAAGGTTTTTATAGCGTTGTTTTAACGCTAACGGATGACAAGAATAATAGCACCATAACCACATTAGTTAATAAAATCGAAATTAATAATACGGGTTTTTTAATTGATAGTGCGGTGGAGGGGATTAAATATGTCTCTGGTTCACTCAATGGCTATACCGATAAGGATGGTTTGTTTAAATACGAGGAAGGGCAAGCGGTTACCTTTTATATAGGGGATGAAACAACAGGTATCCCCTTAGGTGAGGCGACAACGAAGACTGATCCTAGCAATGAGTTGCGTAAAATTGTTACCTTATTTGATTTGGCAGGTTCACAAGATGAGAATAATCCGAAAGTACTTAATAGCGGTAAGTTATTACAATCATTAGACAGTGACAAAGATGTTTCCAATGGCATTACGATTGATCAAAGAACGAAAGAGTCCATTGCGTTATTAGGGCTAAAAGATAAGGTCAATTTTACTGAATCTGTGGATGTTTTTGTGGGAAATGAAGATATTTACATGCTTTTTAATGATCTTGCCGATCACTTTGGCGAGCATCGGGGGTTGATTAGCAATGAAGATACCAAGGCTCATTTAATTGCTATTCGAGATGGTGAATTGGCAACAAAACAAGCGACCAGCAGTGTGGTACGTGGTAAAAAAGAAGTGATAAAAATACTGACAGGGGTATTAAAAACAACTACTGGAGTCGTTGAAGGCGTGAAATTTCGCAGTGGTAATCAGTCAGGGCTAACCAATGCTGAGGGTATTTTTAGCTATGAAGATGGAAAACAGGTGAGTTTTTCTATTTACCAACTTGGCTTAGGGATTACCCAAGGCCAAGCGGTTATTACTCCTGCTGACTTAGTGATTTCCACCTCTTTTAATCACCCTAAACCACGGAATATTATTCGTTTATTAAATGCATTTGATGCAAATAGTGATGATACAAAAGTCACTATTGATCATGCGGTACGTGAAGCATTAGAAATATACCGTTCGCAAATTGATTTAAACCTACCCGATGGTAAGGCGAATACTGAACTGGGTATTTTAAAAGGTGTGGATGAATTTGGAGCGCAATTTGATGATTTTGAAATAGGAAAAGAAATACTCGAAAAAATAATAACATTGCGGACAGGGGGCTAATATGAAAGCAATCTTACTACTCATTCTAAGCACAGCATTTCTTGGCAATTTACCGAATGCCTATGCGGATATAAGCGATTCTGAGGTGGATTTATCCTCATTAAAAGCAGATAACGTAGTGGCTGATGTCGATACTCAATTAGAGAAAATTTATAAGGATGTAAGGGAATTTCATATTTTCAAACCCATGTATACCCGTTGGAGTGGTACTGATACCTTTACCACGTTGGTCACAGGTCAAAATGGTTTTCCTGTGTTTTCTGCTCGTAGTGATAAAGACCCTAAGTACACTGACTACCCGATTGATTATACGAATCGCACTATTAGACGCTACCAACCTGTCCGTCCACCTGCCTCTGCGTTGGACTATTATACTAGTCATTCGATTGCATTGGGTGATGCAAAAACAGCAACTTATAATGCACCCTTAGTTGCCGCAGGCACCATTGGTAAAGGACGCGTACTAGTGATGGGAAGCCATCTTTATGGTTCAATTTTGGTGAATCCTAGAAATTATTCGACTAATTACAGTAACGGTAATAAAACCAATAGCCCTGATTCTATTGATATGGAAAATTTCTTCCATAATGTGATGGCATGGTTAACTGAGCAGAACTCTGATAGCTCAAAACGTTATTCAAAAGCAGGGGCTTCCACTTCTATCTTGTCAAATAAAGAACGCACTATGTTTTGGCATATCGGTGGCAACACTTATCAAAATGATTCTGAAGCATTTCTGATTCATGATAATTTTAATCTTAGCGACGGTGAAAACCCTAAATATACCCCAACATGGCAGGAAGCGAAAGATCAGTCTTTATTAGATCCAAGCGTTTATCCTTTACTGATCTTAGAGGATTTTCAAATGCGGAGTTCATGGACACGCTATAAAAATGAAACGATAAGAAAAACACGCCTCAGTGATGTCGATTTGATCGTTGACTATATTCGTGCTGGCGGTGGCGTGCTAATCATGGAGTCGCCTAGCTACGCTGAAACAGCTGGGATTATTCAAACGGCTGCCAATGAAATTATGAAAAAAGCTGGCGTGACGACTTTCTTCGCTAATCATCGACAAAGTACCAAATTATTACCCGCTAAGACCCATGTTGGTGGTGTGCATGAGTATGATATGTGTTTAGTGGATTATATTGGTCATACCGATTTACAACGCCGTTTAGGCATGGATGATTACTCCAATGTTCCTACTACCTTAATCGCTTTAAAACAATTGTTAACAGATAATAATAAATTAAACTACCTCGAAGAAGTATTAGAAGGACGAGAACGAAAAATTTTTATCGAGGGCAATTCAGAAAATCCTGATTTAACACAAGAAAACTGTGGCACAGTGGAAGTTGAAGATGCTAATGCCAATAAAGTGCTAGTACAAACGACCTTAGTGAAAGGGGATGGTATTGTGCAAGATGGAGGGAATTTTGATAAATATGCAAAATATCCCGTTGATTTAAATTTTGTACAAGCACAGGGCGATGTAGGAGGCAGTATGAATACACTGCTTGCTCACGAATTAAAAACAGATCTGTTAACGGAGGTTGATTTAAATCGTGAATACACCAATATGAGCGCTTTATTATTAAATGATGCGGTTTTCACTGGGGAAAAATTCCAAAGTCTAAATGATTTATTGGGATTGTATAAAACCAAAAATGAATCAATTACTGTCAATGATCAGGGTGAATTTTATCCAGGCTTTAGTTTTAGCAAAAAAGATATTTTAGATTATCGACGTAAACCTGTTACCCGTATTATGGTGGAACGTGCTTTTTATGATAAAGCATTGAAGTATGACCCTAGTGAATTCCCTGGGCAAACCAGTAGCACAGGTGCTAGTGATAGTGCAGCGGTTTATCTACACCGTAATACCCAGCATCAGAAATGGTATGCAGGCAATATGCAATCAACGGGCTTATATGCCCCTGCTCATCAAGATATTAGCATTACCTTGCCCGATGGCGTTGATGAAACCAAAATGCAAGTGCAAATTGGAGTAGGTGACAATGTTGGAGGAATTTTTAGGCATGAAATTAATCTAAAACGTCCGCCAAAATACGTTAAAAAATATAAATTTATAGCCTCTGATGGAAGCTCTACTAAAACGATTACCATTCAACATCCTTATGGTGGGTTAATTTTCTTAAAATCCTATAATAGCAGTGTTGAAGCAGATGCAAAGGTCACCATTAATTTTTCAGGCGTGCAAAAAGCGGTTCGTTTTGTCTTAGGAAAAACAACAGCAGAAGAGTGGGAGAGTCTTAAAAATAATGCAATTGCACCCAAGGCGGAATTAGAATCACACCACTATATTGTCACCGTTGCCAGAGCTAATATGGCATCGCTTAGTTTTGATCAAGTGACTCAACTTGCTGAGGATTTTGATACGATGGCACAAAATGCCTATGACTTTTATGGCTATGATCAAACATGTCCTGAGTCATTTACAGAACACACCCCGCCGAGTTGTGATAATGGTAAAAAGCCAGCACATAAAAACCGTGAAGTATTTGATCCCCATATATCCGTAGGCGCTGGTCATTCAGGCTATCCTATTATGGTCATGTCATGGAACCCGACGAAAACCACCTTCCCACAAAATGCAACCAGCAGTTTTTTACTCTGGCATGAGATGGGACACAATATGGTGGAATCATGGTTAGGCATTGCTGGCGCAACCGAAGTGGCTAATAATGTAATGGCAATGCATCAGCAACAACGTTTCTCAAAATCATTACGTGCCAGCGGGAGTATTAATGCCGTTGACACCATACTCTCGAAAGGACAACCGTGGGCTGATGGCGGTAATGCAGGTCGATTATTGATGTTTTATCAGCTTGCTAAATGGATTGATAGCCATTATTTAGATGAATTTAAAAGTAAAAATAATAAATATTATGAAAATAGTAACGCTAAGGATGAATATCCTTTCCTAGATGGTAATGGTTTTGACCTGTTTAAAATATTACA
>JAGLDT010000299.1 GCA_023145485.1 Cocleimonas sp.
ATCTGAAGACCTTGTTTTTCTTAAACAACTCATTGAAGCGAACAAGCTAAAATCTGTGATAGATAAGCGCTACCCTTTAAAAAACATAGTTGAGGCGCACCGCTATGTGGATAAGGGGCATAAAAAAGGCAATGTCATTATTAACGTAATACAACCTTAAACGTCATTTCATCAGGCTACTTGCTTAAAAATAAGAGTTATTTTAGTTTCTTCCAGTCTTCTAATTGTTCAAATTCTTTTTCTGTTATTTTGTTTCTTTCTTGTAGTTCTATTTTTAGAATGTTTCCCTTTTTTATAGTGAGGTAAAGTTCTTTTTCATAAACTGAGTTATATCCCATATGTACATACTGAATTCGTTTTCCAAAAGGAACTCTTATTACCCCTGAGAACCAACTTGCTTTTATAGGTGTTTTTTTCTCTTTAAATATGGCGTTAAGAGGAATAATAGATGGATCTTCTCCACAGCTTCCATCCGTTAAGGATGATAAATATAAGGTATTGTTTTTAATTTCCCATGTTGCAATATACCCGCGCCAAATTGCAGTACACTGGGTTTTAGAAAATATTTTTGGCTTAGCATGATTTTTATCAAAATATAACTCCAAAGGATTGGTGAATATTGATATGGTTTTTCCTTTATATATTAGAATATCGGGGTATTGAGCGGTAGCTGATGCATTTGCTGTGAATATAATAAAAAAAATAGTAACGACTAGTTTGATCATTTTTAAATCCTTGATTGATTATTTACAATTTTTTTAAATTAGCGTAGTTTAAAACTAACCATTTACTGCCAGAAAATTTAAAATTCACCTGCGCTCGAGCATGCTCTCCTGCTCCTTCAACATCTGTGACAACGCCTTCACCAAACTTGCCATGGCTGACCTGTTGCCCGATTTTTATCCCTGTTTCATTTATCTTTCCCGTTGATTTTAATTTAGTCTTAGGTGTTTGAACATTGCGCTGCCATACATTGGTTTTAGGGCGAATTTCATGCACTACTGAGCTAGGAATTTCATCTAAAAAACGTGAAGGTAGGTTGTAACTTATACTGCCATAAAGACGACGTTGTTCGGTGTAACTAATGACTAATTGTTTTTCTGCGCGGGTAATACCGACATAACAGAGGCGACGTTCTTCTTCGAGCTTGCTTTTTTCATCAATGGTTCGTTGGCTAGGGAATAATCCATCTTCCATACCTGTTAGGAAGACTAGTGGAAACTCTAAGCCTTTGGCTGCGTGGAGTGTCATTAATTGCACACAATTATTCCCCGCTTTTGCCTGTCCTTCACCTGCTTCTAGTGCCGCATGAGAAAGAAATGCGGTAAGAAAATCCATATCCGCATGTTCATCATCAGGGCGATAATGAAACCCTTGGGCAGCAGAGATTAATTCATTTAGATTATCAACCCGCGCTTGTCCTAAATCACCTTTATCTTTTTTTAGATAGTGTTCTTTTAGCTTTGAAGCAGCAATGACTTTCTCAACTTGATCTTCTAGCGATAGATCAATAATTGTATTGGCAATGTGATTAATGAGTGTAAGAAAACCAAACACAGCATTACCAGCCCGTGCTGTAAAACTATTCGCGTCAACTAATGCCTTACTAGCATCCCATAATGAAAGGCTATTGCTACGCGCATAATGACGAATAATATCAACAGTTTTATTGCCAATACCACGGGTTGGTTGGTTGATAACACGGTCAAAGGAAGGGTCGTCATGGCGGTTTACGGTTAAGCGTAAATAGGAGAGTGCATCCTTAATTTCAGCGCGTTCAAAAAAGCGCAAACCACCATAAACACGATAAGGAATAGCCTGTTCATTTAAGGTGCTTTCAAATACCCGCGATTGGGCATTGGAGCGATATAAAATAGCAATTTCTTGATATTGCCCTGATTCATTAACCCATTGTTCAATACGCGAGGTAATATAGCGTGCTTCATCTAGCTCATTAAAGGCGGTATAAAGATGAATCAGATCACCATCACCTTGATCGGTCCATAAGTTTTTTCCTAAACGTCCTTCATTATTAGCAATCACCGCATTAGCTGCTTTTAGAATATTGCCTGTTGAACGGTAATTTTGCTCTAGTTTAATGGTATTGGTTTGCGGAAAATGATGAGTGAAATGTTGGATGTTCTCAATCTTCGCACCCCGCCAGCCATAAATTGACTGATCATCATCACCTACCGCAAACGGTGGGCTTTGATCACCGCACAGCAGTCTAATCCAAGCGTATTGCAGTGTATTAGTATCTTGAAATTCATCAATGAGCACATGCCGAAAGCGTTGTTGATAATGTTGCAGTAAATTAGGGTTATCACGTAATAGCTCAAGCGACCGCAGTAACATCTCAGCAAAATCAATCACCCCTGCGCGCTGACAAGCGGATTCATAGGTTGCGTAAATAGTTCTTAATTGCTGTGTGGTGCTATCCCCCCTATCCTCAATACTCTGCGGACGAATGCCTTCATCTTTGCAGTTATTGATATACCAGCGGGAGTCCTTAGAAGGCCATTCTTTTTCATCCAGCTGTAATGATTGCGTGACTCGTTTTATCATTCGCAACTGGTCATCGCTATCGAGAATCTGAAAAGACTGAATTAAATTAGCCTCTTGCCAATGCTGACGCAGTAAACGGTGTGACAAACCATGAAACGTCCCTACCCACATGCCACCAATCGGTGAACCAAGCAACTGCTCAATACGACCACGCATTTCACTCGCGGCTTTATTGGTAAAGGTGACAGAGAGAATGGCAAAGGGTGAAATATTTTCCACCTGAATTAGCCACGCAATACGGTGAACTAATACCCGTGTTTTACCACTACCTGCACCTGCAAGTACTAATATGGGTTGAGATTGGGCGGAAACAGCCTCGCGCTGCGGTTTATTTAACTGATCTAATATATGTGATACATCCATGCTACTGATTGTAGTCATGAAGTAGGGAAGTTACAAATAGCTATTCAGCTAAGAAATGCAATAAATGAATATTTATGGAAGGATTTTTGAAGATCTTCGGTGATTGCTGATGGAGAAAATCTATAATTAATAAGGAAACATTCGCATAGGTGCCGCCATTTTATTAACATCGTGCGAAATCCTATTAATTCCAAGGGACATATTGCCAACGTGTTTTGATAAAAACTGCACATTGCCATTAATACCTGTAATATTTTCATTCATTTTATAGGTACTATTGTCCATACGCGCAAGCAAGGTGCTAATGGTCGTGATATTACTTTGCATGCCCCTCATTGTCTGGGTCATTGATTTTAAATCAGTGCTAACAAGGGCAAAATCCGTCCGCATCGCGTGCATGTCCCCTGAAACTTGCTGAAAGTTTTGACGCATAGACCGCATATCACCCGCCATCTCAGATATATGTCGCGTCATCGTCCCCATATTATCCATTAAGATCCAAATTAAAAAGAAAATAACAGAAGCCATCATCACTAAAGCTGCTAATGTAAATCGAATAATTTGCGTCGTACGCCTGCCAATACGAATCGATAAATCATCACGATACTGCATCGCAGCATTAAAATCAGCCATTCCTGCACGGAACTCCTCCAAGACAGTCTGCTCAATAGCAGCGTCCTTTTTGCTCGCTTGAGTCATGTTAAAAACTACTCTAAATTAAGAAATGAAACACAGGAATAAAATAACATAAACCAAGGGGTAAAGGATGAATAGTGATAAAGATAGTGCCGATACTCGATGCTCAGATTTTTCATCTCACCTAAGGACTGAGGATTTAATAACATCCGAAACTATAACGCAGAATTTTTGTTTCAGATTGGATGCTCTCAGGAGGCGCATAGTCATTCTACGCAACGATCTTAGAGCATTCAAGCTGGGACAAAAAGGCACGTTAGAGTTCGGGTGTTATT
>JAGLDT010000003.1 GCA_023145485.1 Cocleimonas sp.
TCACTGCCCATAAAAGGGCCTGATTTATTGCGTGAATTAATGCGTTTAACCCGTTTTAAAGCGGGTAAATAAAGCCACTGATCATCAGGGTTTAAGCCATGCGAAAAGGTTAGCATCGACGTGCCTTTTACATCCGCTGGCGTATCAAATAAGGACAGCGATTTATCGCCATCACCTTTAACTTCTAATACCTTACTGCTAATTTTACGAGTACTGGTTTGACCCGCGCGGTTTTTTAAGGTCATCATCATATCCGCAGTGGTATCACCAAAACCAAGATCACTATTATCTGCTTCTGTTGCGATACGCAACCCTTTTTCTTGTGGCGTTTCAGCCATTGCATTCACTGCAAATAGGCTAATAACGATGGGAAGTGCAACGTTTATCATTGTTTTCATTATTTTATTTTCCTTATCTTTAAGTTAAACAGGTGACCTGTGGGATAAACCTCAACCACCCAGTATTTAGTTTGCTTATTAGTTACTTAACCATCCATCCAGCTTAATCAGTAATGGTGGCAAAAGGAGAAAATCGGCCATTAAAGCAAAAGCAATAACAATCGAGGTTAATAGCCCCATGCCCGCATTCAATTCAAAGGATGAGGTGGATAAGACCATAAATCCTGCAATAAGTGCTAATGATGTGACCCATAGTGCAACGCCAACGGTAGAGAAGGCGTAGCGAACTGCATCTTCGGCACTTAAATTTTGCTCTCGACGAGCACGAATGTATTTGCTTAAAAAGTGAATAGTATCATCGACCACAATCCCTAATGTCATAGCGGTCACCACCGATAAAGCTAGACCAATTTCACCATCCATAATCGCCCAGAAGCCAAAGGCCATTCCAGCAGGGACTAAATTAGGCACTAAACTTAAGAGTCCATATCGCACTGAACCGAGTGCAATAATTAAAATAATGGAAATAAGCACTAGTGCAACAGTGGTGCCCGTTAGCATGCTGATAATATTTTTCATACCAATATGGGCAAACATCACCGTTGGACTAGCTCCGACACTCTTAATTAAGGGTGTGTTAGTCGTCATCCATGCCTCTACACGCCTCTCAAACGCCAAGACCTCTTGGGTTGAAAGAGTTTCCATCGTAACGCTTAAACGGGTGCTTTTTTTCTCGATATCAATCTGATTATTAAGATCTAAACCATAAGGTAGTGACATTTCATACAGCAATAAATACTGTGCTGTTAGCTCACGATTCTCTGGTAATTTGTACCAACTTTGATCATCCCCGTGCATATTGCGATTGAGGCGCTTAAAAGTATCGGTAATAGTATTAACATGAATCACCTCAGGTTGAGTACGTAACCATTCACTAAATTTATCAATTTGCGCTAATACTTCAGGCTCTGAAATTGCCCCAGACTTTTTTGAATCCAATGAATAATCAATAAAATAAACCCCTGTCATATTTTTAACGACAAAATCGGTATCGGTACGAAATTGAATCCGCTCATCAAAATATTCGACATAAATATCATTGAGTTCATTTTTAGGAATAAAGGCGATCAACACAATAGCTAACGTGGTCATACCAATAAAGAGTATTTTTTGCTTAGCAATAACCCAGTCTGCAAAGGAAACCATAATGGTTTTCATCACTGATTCTTCATTGGTCTGTTTAACTTTAGATGGCAGTAGCGTTGCTAATGCAGGCAGTAAAGTAACGGAGAAGAAGAATGCAGCCATAACACCCATTGCTGCAATATTGCCTAAATCTCTAAAGGGAGGCGCATCACTAAAGTTAAGTGATAAAAAGCCGATTGCGGTGGTCAGTGAGGTTAAAAAGATAGGTCCAAAATTGATCCGAAGACTCTCGATCATCGCAGCTCTCTTTTCAACGCCATTACGCATCTGCTGCATCCATGTGGATAATATATGCACACAGTCCGCCACTGCCAGCGTCAAGATAATCACAGGTGAAGACATAACAGGAGGCGATAATTGCATTCCCGACCAACCCGCTAAACCCATTGCAGTAACAATAGAAAATAGAATCACTAGCATGGTAGCAACAATGCCGTTAAAGCTACGCAATAGTAAAAAAACGCTCACTAAAATAACTAAAAACGTCATCGGAATTAGATGTGACATATCGTATTTCGAGGCTTCTGCAAAAGCATTGTTCATCATCACAATACCCGTCAGATAAACATCTAGCTCAGGATAAGTCTCATTGGTATAAGCCTTTAACTCACGTGCATGCTCAACAACCTGAGGCACAATGGCAGTCATATTACCCTCAGGCGGAATCTCGATAACAATATTAATTGCCGACATATGACCTGTTTTAGAAATCTGACGATGAACCAATAATGGCTCATTAAGGCTAATTTTCTTTATTCTAGCTAATTCTTCATCGCTAAGATTTTTGGCATCTTCATACAAACTAGCCACCGACATATCATCTCCAACCGACTCGGTATGTTGATAATTTGCCAATGAATCTACGCGAATTGAATACGGTGTTTTCCATGCGCGTTGAGTAATATCTTCAATTGCAGCTAATGTTTCACGAGTAAACACATTGCCATCTTTTGGCGCAATGCCGATTAAAATATTATCATTTTTGGTATAGGTATCTTGTAAGTTTTCAAATGCTACTAAGCGTTTGTCATCATCATTAAAAAAGATTCTATAATCATTATTAAACGTAAGGTTCTTAGCACCACTACCTGCTAGAACGACGATAGCAAAGACCAGCAGCAATACCACCCATTGCCATTGAATCAATGATTTTGCATATTGTTTTATCATTTACATTATCCTATTTCTTTATTTTCTATATAATTTATTATTTGGAGATTTCTAACGACAACGTGTTTTTAACGACGAAGTGTCTCTAATTGATCAATCAACCCTTGCCCACATTCCATTAATATCTCAAGACTTTGACTGCTTTTTGCTAATCCCATACAGCCTTCTAATGTAGCAACAAACAAAATTGCCAAACGCCTTGCATCCGCATCTTCACGCACGTTACTTGCGACTTTACCGCGTTCAATTGCTGCTTCCAGCTCATCTCGCCATAAATCATAAATAGCGACGGTACGTTGTCTAAAACCTTCATTAATAGGGGACATCTCTTGTGCTAAATTATTAACAGGACAACCTAGGCGAGCATCCTCCTGTGTCATTTTCTCGCCTGTCGCCATAAGAATTTGTTGAATAGTTGTAATAGGATCATTCGTTTTTCTCAGTGGATCAATCCAGACCTGTTGAAAAAACGCTAAAATAATCTCATCTACTACCGCATAACCTAGCTCCAGTTTATTGGCAAAATGATGATAAAGCGCACCTTTACTAATACCCGTGTCTTTTAATATTTTGCTTAAACTTGCTGCTTGAAAACCTGTCTTATGGATTTCATCAAAAGCAGCTTCCAATAATTTTTGGCGAGTTTCCTCTCCTCGTCCACTACGGCATTCACAAGGAATACATTTCCACAAATGCCACCAAGGCTCCCCTTTTGTTTTATTTAGAATATTCATTTTAAACTTCCATACCGACCAGTATGGAAGATATTACAGACATACCAGTTGGTATGCAAGTGGGTTTTTATTAGACTTCATCGTTTATTTTTCCACTGGTCTGGATTCATACAGCAGTAATCTATCTGAGCTATAATGCATCTAAATTCAGATGCGTCATAATTTACTATCGCCATAGTTGACATATAAAAAATAACAATACCTTTGATCAGTTTAATGAAACTTATTTATAGCTGATACAATCTGATCAACTAATATTCAAAAAAATAATAACTACAAAATAATAAAAATAATTATGTCTTATAAAATATTAGGTAGGCTAGGGCTAGCATTACTCTTTATCGCATACACGACGATTACTGCTGCAGCAGATAATAATCGCTCCCCACTGGGCATCAATAGCAATGAAGTAATGGATGATGATGCCAGTGTGCCGTTTGTGGATGTATTTAGAGCATCTGTTCCTTTTGAAGAAGCAAGACCTTGGCTCACTAAAGGCAAAATAAAATATGATGCCAATGGCTGGCCTGTCTATATCCCTAAAAATGGTCAGGTAGGAACACGTTTTATCAATAAGCTTCCCGCAGGGACTGTGCCTGATGGCTTATATACCGTTCTCTATGAAGGCAAGGGCAAGTTGATCTATGGTAATGATGTAAAGCTTGTGCGACACACCTCAGGTAAAGACATTGTTTCAATCAAAGCAGGCAAAGATAAAGAGCTACGTGGTACGTTAATTATAAAAGAAACAGATCCTCGTGATCATATCCGCAATATTCGTATTTTAATGCCCGGTGGTATTTGCTCTAATAATCCTTATAAGCGTGTTTACAGTGCTAAAAACTGTTCTAAAGGACACTTTCTATCCTTTGAAAAGCACTATTCCAGTATTCTGTTTAACCCTGATTACTTAAACTATATGAAGGATTTTAAAGTCATTCGCTTTATGAATATGGCAGGTATTACTCGTAACCCTATTTCATCATGGAGGGAACGCAATACCATTACCCAGCAAACATGGGGGGGAAAACCAACAGTGCGTGGCGCACCTCTTGAAATTATGATTGAACTAGCAAACCAAACAGGGTCTGATCCTTGGTTTTGCTTACCACATAAAGCTAGTAATGATTATGTGCATAAGTTTGCCTCTTATGTTCGCAAGCATCTACGACCAGGACTAAAAGTCTATATTGAATATACGAATGAAGCGTGGAATACCATTTTTACGCAAGCACATTATGTCAAAGATAAAGGAGGTGAGTTACGACTTGACCCAGATCGAGCGAAAGCAGGATACAAATATTACTCAATGCGCTCAGTGCAAATTTTTAATATATGGGAAAAAGTATTTGGTAGTACAAAACGCCTTATTCGTGTGATGGGAAGCTGGACAGGCTACCCTCGCATGTCAGAAATGCTTTTGACTTATCGTGATGCCTATAAAAAAACAGATGCGCTCGCCATTGGCCCATACTTCTACCCCAAACTAAAAACAGTACGTCGTGCTAGGTCAGTCAATGATATTTTCAAAGCCCTCTATGATAAAAAAGAAATCTACTCGATCCCCGGTGTGATGAAGTTAATCGCCAAGCAGGCCAAAATTTCAAAAGATTATGGTGTCGACTTGATTGCTTATGAAGGTGGACAGCATTTAGTTGACTGGAAAAGTCGTTCTATTCATAAAAACCCAACAAAACTACTGATTGCAGCCAATAAAGACTGGCGTATGGCAAAGGCTTATAAGGATTTTTTTCGTGGCTGGAAAAAAGCAGGAGGCACACTTTTTGTCAATTTTTCTGCGCCACGAACATCACAATGGTTTGGTAGCTGGGGAACCAAAGAATACCTAACCCAACCCTTGAATAAAGCACCCAAACATCGCGCGATACTGCAATTTATTAAATCCAACCGATGTTGGTGGAAAGGCTGTGCGAGCGCACATATTGCCAGAAAAGCCAAACCTTCTATCAATCCAGGCAGAGGTGTTTTTGCTAAAGTAAAAAATGGTAAAAAATCAAATTATGCAAAAGCAGGATATATTAAGAAAAAACCTAAACCGCTAGTAAAAACAAAAACAACCGTTGCTACAATAAAACCTGTTGCAGTGATAGCCCCTCGTCCGACTAAACCTAAACTGGTCGCCAGAAAAACGACACCTCCAAAACCTGTCAAGCCAAGAAAGACTTATACGCCACCTATTATTGCGACTGTAAGAAAACCAAAACCTAACTACCGTCCTGACGCTATTATCAAACGCGATAAACAGCCAGGGCAGTGGAATCATAAAACGGCAATAAAGCTAACTAATATCATTGGTGGTGGCTTAGGCGGCAGTAAGGATTTAAGCGCAGTATGGCAAGCAAAATGGGATCAACAATTCCTCCATATCCGTGTTGATACACTGGATGATTTCTATGTGCGTGACTCTGATGCACCTTGGGCAGATGATTCTATTGAGATATTTATTGATGCCGATGGGAGTCGTAGCGCTTCTTTTGATGGTAAAAATGATTTCCACCTTATTTTTCGTTGGAAAGATCAAAAAGTAAACCTAAGTCATAACTCAGCCTCACGCCGTGATATGGGTATTCAACAGACAATGACGCGTTCAAATCATGGCATGATATTAGAAGCTGCAATACCGTGGCAATCCTTAGGTGTAAATCCAACGGAAGGTCATGCTATTGGTATTGATATACAAGTGAATGATGATGACAATGGCAATGATCGTGACAGTAAACTTGCATGGCATGCTAAACGTGATGATGCATGGAAAAACCCACAACGCTTTGGACGTTTAGTGCTAGGAATATAATTTAAGCAATATTAGATCACTGTTTTACTTGAAACGTCTAGCATTGAATTAGATAATCCTGCTACCAGTTAGGAACATGCACAAAATAATGTCCCGAAGTTATAATACAGGGCTTTTTTTTAGATTGAATGCCTCTGATGAGGCGCATAGTTATTCTACGCAACGAAGGAGAGCATTCAAGCTGGAACAAAAAAGACAAGTTAGAACTGGACGTTATTTCCTGCACGCTCCTTAACACTCCATCAACGTTATTCTAACGTTGGGGTGTTAAAATACTGGAAATCATTCATTGGGACTCAGGGTTAAATTAAGGCGACTCCAAGATCAGCAACTTGATTCTGACTCCTTAGGAACGAGCATGTTCCTTAAATAGCTAAGGACAGTTTAATGCGTTTATCCAAAGGATTTCCTCTACTCATTTCTATTCTATCAGCCATCAGCATTGGCATATTTCTCTATCTTTTATCGCAACCCGACCCTGTTCCTACACCGACACAGTCAGAACTAAAAACAATACAAAAAAACCACAGCGATGAAATACTCGGCATTAACACGAATGAAGTCAGAGAGGATACTTCCAGCATTCCCTTTATTGACCTTTTTAAAGCCTCCATTCCTTTTGCTGAGACTTACCCTTGGTTAAGTAAAAAAGAAGTAGAGTATGATCAAAATGGCTGGCCAAAAAATTTACATGGTGGTGTTGCAGGCACAAAGTTTCTCAACCGACTCCCTGCTGGAACTGTCCCCAATGGCTTTTATACTGTTCTTTATGAGGGACAAGGGAAAATTCACTATGGTAATGATGCAGCCTTAGTGGTGCATCGCCCAGGCAAAGATATTATCGAAATAAAATCAGGAAAAGATAATATTCTCAATGCATCCCTCGTTATTCAACAAAGCGATCCTAAAAACTATATACGCAATATTCGCATTTTAATGGCAGGTGGTATTTGTAAAAACCAACCACATAAGCATGTAGAAAGTGAAAAAAATTGCGCCAAAAATAATTACCTATCCTTTGAAAAACACTATAAAACCATCCTTTTTAACCCCTATTACATTGACTTTATGCGTCACTTTAAAGTAGTACGCTTTATGAACATGGCAGGCATGACGCGTAACCCCATCGAACACTGGAAAGACCGCAATAAGTTAGAAAAGGCAACATGGGGTGGCAAACCAAAATCACGCGGTGCACCTTTAGAAATAATGGTTGAGTTGGCAAATCGTCTCAAGGCTAATCCATGGTTTTCACTTCCCTATCAAGCAAATGATGACTATATTAAGAATTTTGCTCATTATGTTAGTAAAAACTTAGACCCCACCCTTAAAGTTTATGTGGAATATAGCAACGAAACATGGAACCCCATCTTTGTTCATCATCAATATGCTATTGATATGGGCTTAAAACAAAATCTTGATAGCGATGAAAATAAAGCAGGTCAGAAATATTATTCTAAACGCAGTCTTGAAAGTTTTAAACTGTGGGAACAGGCATTTAAAGGCACGGAACGATTAATTCGCACGATGGCAGGCTGGTCAAGTAATCCACGCCTATCTAGCTTACTCCTATCCTATAACGATGCTTATAAACAAACCGATGCACTCGCTATAGCCCCCTATTTCACGACCTCGCTAAAGAAAATGCGCCAAGCAGAAAATACCGATGATATTTTTTCCACTCTCACGAATAAATACAATAAAAAAGGCGTTGCTGCCAGCATCCAGCAAATGCGTGTACAACAAAAAGTAGCGGATGCCTTTGGCGTTGATTTAGTTGCCTATGAAGGGGGACAACACTTGGTAGACTGGGATACTAGGCGTGTTGATGAAGCCCCTAACCCATTACTTTATGAAGCCAATCGTGACCCAAGAATGGGCGAGCTTTATTTAGAATACCTACGCGAATGGAATAAAGCAGGGGGGAAAGTCTTTGTACTCTTCAGCGCACCAAGAATATATAGCTGGTATGGAAGCTGGGGGCTAAAAGAACATATCTCTCAAGACCGCAACAAAGCCCCTAAATTTGATGCGACACTTCGTTATTTAGAAGAAACTCGCAAAACTCGCAACCTTGCCCATCAGCAATTAAAAATTGGCGAAAATAAGGCTATCCCCATCCCCGCATTAACCAATATTAAAGACACTTGGAGCATGGAAACCTATTGGTTAATCAACCCTTCAAAAAAGAAAACTGTTGCGAAAGCGCTAATAGAGAAACCACAAAGAGAAGTAAAACAAGACCTATCAGCAAAATGGCAAGCGCATTGGGATCAATACAATCTCTATATGACCCTTGCCGTACAAGATGACAAAATACAAACAGGCGACTCTATTCGCTTCAATATAACCACCGACAAACTGTATCAATTTGAATACTCACCACTTAATAATAACAGTAATACCTCACTCTGCGCCCTTGTTGATGGTGGCTATTTTCTAACAACCTCTATTCCTTGGAATAGCATTAACTTCAAGCCACAAACGGCTGCCAAAATACATTTACAACTCTATTTAACGGATGAGGACGTTGGCGCAGAAACAACTGTTTTAACATGGCCTGCTGATAAAGGAAAACAAGTCCCTGAAATGGTATTAAGTAATTAACGATAAAATTACAACAGATGAACTGATCATCAGAGTAATAACTGAAAGAACCCTACCTTTTCATGATTTGCTACTAAAAGTATCTCAGCTTAAATCGGTAGCCACGGATTGTATTAGTCAGTTAAACACTCAGGGTCAAAGGTGTATTCACCATTTAGCCATGCAATGATTTCATCCGTAGTGGGATTATCAAAGGGTTGGTATTGGTGAATAAGTTGTTTAATCTCATTCTCATTAAGCTCACCTAAGCCTTTATATTGAAACGTATCAATATCCTGCGCTATTTGTTCCGCTAAGGTTGTATCACATAATAGATTTAAACTTCGCTTTAATACTTTTCTAGGATCATAGTTTTTCCCTTGAGCATAACTCTGTGGTAATGAATACAGGGGAATCCGTGAAAGCCAAGGCTGGTTCATTGGGTTAACTGCATGACCTTTGGTTAAATTAGCTAACCCACTAAAGCGGTTTTCAAAGGCTTTTAAATGCAGATATTGCGAAAGTTTTGCACCGTCATTAACGGGGTAGTTATCCCATAAAAAGGGTTTTCGTCTGAGGACTTTAATAACTTGCTGCAAATGCTCTTCTGGATATTCATCCGAACAAACTTTAGGCCCTGTCCAAAAGACATCAACCTCTGGTGGTAATCCCGCACCCAACTCTTGAAGATAATTGTCAGGCATTGTACCAAAAACACGTTCTAACACAGGATCAAAGGAGTAGTAAGTCGGACACATAATTACTTTTTTAGCCGTTGTTTTAGCTACGACATCTTGAGTGATTTTAATTTGAGTCTTCGCTAAATCAGGTAGATCCCCGCGCATATCATCAAATAATAAACACAACACATCAATATTGAGCGCATTTAAGCGTTCTATTTTCTTCTCTAATGTTTGCTGTGCCTCAGTATCATAATTTGTATAGATTTCAAATGGGCTTAATCCCAAGCCAAAATCCAAATTTAAGCTTTGATAGTGCTTAACCAAAGCAGAAAGCTGTTGGGAAGTAGCAGAAGGCCAGTCTTGTTGCCATGATTTACGCAAATACGGATCATTTTTAGGGGCATAAATATAAAACTGATAACCACTTCGATGCAAAAACTCAGCATAGTCATGGCGTTGTTTAAACGTCCATGAACGCCCAAAGAAACCTTCTATGACACCTAAATAGGGCGATCTATCTGACACCACTAAGCCCCAATATTATTGATAATAATCAGTAAAATATTAAGCAGGATAATCACAACTAAAGGCGATAAATCTAATGCACCCATTGCTGGTATTACTTTTCTTACAGGTCGTAAAAGTGGCTCCGTCAAACTTTGTACTAAGGGTGCAACAGGGTTTCCATGCGCACTACCGACCCAGCTCATCACCGCTTGGACTAAGAGCGCAATAAGATAAATCCAGATAATCACTTTCGCTAAATCAATAATTGACCCTAAAATCACCACTAAAAAAGGAATTGTGCCAAAGACAATCAGCGACAACAATGCCATTTTAATCATTGTTAAACCCAATGCTAACACAATCGCGGAAGTATCTATTTTTCCAACAGAAGGAATAAAACGACGCATAGGGACTAACACAGGATTGGTCACTTTGACCAAAAATTGCGATAATGGATTGTAGAAATTTGCCCTCGCATAGCCTAATAGCATTCGCAAAACGACTGCACCAATATAGAGAGAAAACAGCGTTTCAATAAGAAATGCGCCGATTTGTTGTAACACGTTCAAGTTGTAGACCTCAAAAAATTATAGATTAAATGACTTATTTATTTGAATATCTTAAAACCAGATAACCAACGATACCCGCAAGAAAAGAACCCAAGAGAATCGCTAATTTATCGGCATAATGGTAAATCTGGGTATCATTATACGCTAAGGAATCCACAAATAAACTCATCGTGAATCCAATTCCTGTAAGAATCGACACACCATAAAGTTGCTTCCAGTTACTTCTTGCTGGCAAACTCGCAAGACCTAATTTTATTGCCAGCCAACTAAAGCCAAACACACCCAATTGTTTGCCTAAAAATAAACCGAGCATAATGCCAATAGGGACAGGGTTAAACATTTCTTCTAATGAAATACCTCGTAGATCAACCCCTGCATTGACAAAAGCAAATAAGGGTAAAATCATAAAGGCGACCCAATAATGCAGATCATGCTCCATTTCTTTACTTAATGAAAAAGTTTTACCTTCGTTATCTTTAGACGCTAAGGGGATCATAAACGCCAACGCAACACCAGCTAAGGTCGCATGAACACCTGATTTTAAAACACTTACCCACAGGATAATCCCGACTAAAATATACGCCGCTTTATTAGACACACCGAATCTATTCATTATAAATAGAAGAGTCAGTGATCCAGAGGCAATAATAATGGATATTGTGGAAAGCTCGGAGGTGTAAAAAAGAGCAATAATAACAATCGCCCCCAAGTCATCAATAATCGCTAATGCGAGTAGAAATATTTTTAAAGAAGCGGGGACTCTCTTTCCTAATAATGATAAAACACCTAAAGCAAAGGCGATATCAGTAGCCGTTGGAATTGCCCAGCCTTTCATCGCAAACGAGTCGCCTTGATTAAATGCTATAAAGACCAATGCAGGTACGACCATGCCACCAATCGCCGCAATACCCGGTAATGCAACTTGGCTAATAGACGAAAGATGTCCTTCAACCACTTCCCTTTTAACTTCCAGACCAATCAAAAAGAAGAAAACAGCCATCAATCCATCATTCACCCATAGTAACAATGGCTTGGCAATTTGCA
>JAGLDT010000030.1 GCA_023145485.1 Cocleimonas sp.
TCGGGTGTTATTGAATCCTCAGTCCCAAGTAATTAAATTAGCCACACATTATGTAGGATTTTTGTTTCTGCTTGAGTTATCTCAAAAGGCGCATAGTCATGCTACGATTGAGAGGGATCAAGCAGAAATAAAAAGACAAGCAAGGCGGGTAACTTAATTGCTTGGAGATTCCTTAAAGCCTGAATTCAGCAAGCTTAAATTTTATTACTACTGGTTGTAGCGTCTAAATCAAAAGGATTAGGGTTATAAGAACCTGTTGTTATTTGTTTTTCATCAATACGACGTTGGAGTTTACGATATAAAAACCAATCAACACTAAAGTAGCGTCCAGCTCCCATAAAGAATAATGACAGCACCATAAGAAAGTACATGAAACCTATCGTTAAACGGTCTGCTGTTGCATTAGTATAAGCATGACTCATTAGCATATCTTCCCCTGCTGTTACTACATCCGCACTCCCTAGTGCTAGTAAGATGGTAAAGCCCATTAAAGCTAACAAAGGCAATGATACCCAACGTACCGCAAAACCAAGCACTAATAAGAAAGCCCCAATCACTTCAACAGAACCAATCACACCATTCATCACCTCTGGAATTGGCATTGGCGTAGCCGTTAACAGTTCAACACTTGCTTGATACGTTGCAGCATCAAACCAACTCATAGGGGTGTGCCAGATGAAGTCATCACCTGCAAACAACCCTAATTTTTTGCTCCCAGAAATCCACAGCATGGGAGCTAAAAACAAACGAAGTAAAAGGGGGGGAAGAAAATCAAAACCTTTCAACCATCCAAAACTAAAAAAGCCAAGTAAAAATTGAGTCATTCAGGGAGTCTCCTTGAGGAATATAATTTTCCTTTATTTGACTGTTTTCCAATAGGTTTTGCAAGTGCATTTGCCCTTATTAAGCAACCATTCATCTATTTGCTAATAATTTATACTGTTTTAAATCATTTAACCCTACTTCCAAAATGGTTTTTCTATTTCTTTTGCTACCATTTCTTCCGTTAAACCAATATCTTCCAGCAGGTGCTTATCTAACCGAGCTAACTGTTTTCTCTGGCGTGAACGTTGCACCCACATATCAACAGTAGTCATCCATTTTTTTGTTAAAAGCTTTGTACACTTACCTGAATTTAAAATCGTTTTCCCACAAGCTCTTGAACCTTCAGTCAACTTTCCTTCCATACATAGACTAGACATGATAATTACCTCTTCTTTCATTACTTAATTTCCTTACATTATTATTAAGCGCTTAAAGATGAAAACTATCTAATCGTTTAATCGGAAGACTACTATCAGAAATTCCGATTACTGTTTATTTAGGCTACTCCAAGGAAATAAACACGCAAATAGAAGCCACAGAGAGGGTAAGATTTATAAAATATAATTCGCAGGAGTAGCCTTAAATAATAACAGGCATGTTCATTAGGATTCTAAAAAGGAAAAGACTGTACTCTATGACAATCAGATTAATTGTATATTTTACAAATTTTCCAGTCATGATAGCGTTACCTCACCATGAAGCGAAGAAAGAACGTCAAGAAAGAAAGTATCCTCATCACCTTCATGAGCAAGTTTAATTTGCAAGCATTTATAACACCTCCCTTTTCATTGGACAGCAAATATGGAACTTTACCAACTTCGTACTTTTGTTACCGTGGCTGATGTCGGTAATCTTACTCATGCTGCTGAACGTTTATTCACTAGTCAGCCTGCGATTAGCGCTCACGTAAAAGCCTTAGAACAAGAGCTAAATGTAAAACTCTTTGATCGCACGTCCAAAGGTATGCGCCTAACAGCACATGGCAAGGTCTTAATTGAGAAAGCGCATCAGGTGCTGAATGCAACCAATGAATTACGCATTGAAGCCAGTACCTTATCGGGAGAACTTGCAGGTGTGGTGAAAATTGGTTTGAATACCAATGCAGAGTTTTTACAACTATCAACTTTACATCAGCTCCTAACAGAAAAATCATCTCGATTAAAAATTCAGTTAGCTGAAGGAATTTCTACTGAGTTATTACATGAGATTCGTAGAGGCTCTCTTGATGGAACATTCTATTTTGGGACCAATCCTTTAAAAGAACTTCAAAGCATTGCGCTAACAGAAACAACCATTGTGGTTGCAAGTGCTAGTAAATGGAAACAACAGCTTATTGATGCAACGCCTACTGACTTGGCAAAACTCCCTTGGATTTACCCTGTCCCCTTTTGCCCTTACCACCAATTTGTAATGGGATTATTTGAAAACGTTGCTGAAAAACCAGTATGGGTGGCAGATGCATCCTCAGAACGCTCAATGAATGTCTTGCTACGCTCTGGGGTTGGTCTTGCGTTAATTCGCTTAGATGAAGCTCAACCTTGGGTTGATCAAGGTTTAATTAACATTTGGCAAGGACAATCTTTTACCTTACCTTTAAATTTTGCTTATCTTAAAAATAGAGAACAAGACCCTTTAATACAAGCATTATTGCAAAGCGTTAAAACGGCCTTTTCTACTTCTGTACCTCATTGAAATAGACTATTTGTCTATTTCTACAGTATAGATAACATGTTAGTTTAATTCGGAAGCTTCACTAAAATTAAGAGCAACTTATAATGGCAACAAGAATATCATTTCTAGGTTTAGGCGCGATGGGTTATCCCATGGCAGGTCATCTTGCGGATAAGGGTTTTGAAGTCACCGTTTATAATCGCACGACAGCCGTTGCTGAAAAATGGCTAACCCAGTATTCGGGACAATTAGCCTTAACACCTGCGCTCGCAGTAACTAATGCAGACGTTGTCATAACCTGCGTTGGCAATGATAACGATGTGCGTAGTATTTATTGTGGATCACAGAATCAGAATGATGGTATTTTTTCAAGCCTTCAAGACAATACCATTCTCATTGACCACACCACCACTTCCGCCAATTTAGCCTGTGAATTAGCCCAAATAGCACAGCAACATCAAGCTCACTTTATGGATGCGCCTGTATCAGGTGGGCAAATTGGTGCTGAAAAAGGCTGTTTAACAATAATGGTCGGTGGCGATAAAACTACTTATCAACAAGCACAACCTATCATGCAAAGCTATGCCCAAGCCATTTCATTAATTGGCGAAGTCGGTTATGGGCAGCGCTGTAAAATGATTAATCAGCTTTGTATTACGGGTATTTTGCAAGGCTTGTCAGAAGCCTTGAGTTTTGCTAAAGCGTCGGGAATTGATGCCGAAACTGTGGTGAATACGTTGCAACATGGCGCAGCTGGCTCTTGGCAGATGGTCAATCGCACCGAAACAATGATGAAGGATCAGTTTGACTTTGGTTTTGCTGTGGATTGGATGCGCAAAGATTTAGCTATTTGTTTCGATGAAGCAGAGCGTTTGCAGGTTAAATTGCCTCTAGCTGAGTTAGTTGATCAAGCCTATAAAAAATTACAGACGAACGGTCATGGTCGTTCTGATACTTCTGTTCTTATAAAACAATTCAACAATTGGAAATAAATTATTTTTTATACCTTCTTATAAAATTATTATATAACAAGCTCTTATCTTCTACATATCTTTAAAACTACTAAATTATACTCATAATTGATCATTAATTAAGCATATTAAGATATACTTAACTTCATAGATTTAACTCATGTCTTTTATAAAATAAACCATACTTGACTTGTGCAACAACCTTTTCTATAGGTATCATGCGAGTATGTAACCCATCGCTTAACAATACTTTTGTTTTAGGGATATTGTATAAATAACGCCCTAAGGGTTATTAGCTAAATCTTTTTTACTCAAAAAAATTTGGTATCTATTTTAAAAAAAACGAGAATGTAATATATGAAAAAAAATATGATGTTAGGACTTGCTGTTGCGGCGATTTTTTCTACGACTGCGAGCGCAGGTACTTTAGAAGATGTTAAAAAAGCAGGCGTTTTAAAATGTGGCGTAACAACGGGCTTAGCTGGATTCTCTTCTCCTGATAAAGACGGTAATTGGACGGGAATTGATGTTGATACCTGTCGTGCGGTTGCAGCAGCTGTTTTAGGGGATGCTAAAAAAGTTAAATTCAATCCACTCACGGCTAAAGAGCGTTTTACGGCACTTCAATCCAAAGAGATTGATATGCTTTCACGTAATACGACTTGGACTTTGACTCGTGATGCTTCACTTGGACTAAACTTTGCGGGCGTAAACTATTACGACGGACAAGGCTTTATGGTCAGCAAAAAGTCAGGCGTAAAAAGTGTTAATGATTTAGACGGCGCTGCCGTTTGTATTCAGGCGGGTACAACGACTGAGCTTAATCTTGCAGATTATTTCAAAGCACACAAGATGAAGTTTAAAGCGATCACATTTGATACCTCTGATCAAACCATTAAAGGTTTTGAAGCAGGTCGTTGTGATATGTTAACTTCTGACCAATCTCAGCTTTATGCATTACGCATTAAACTTGCTAAGCCAGACGATGCAATTGTATTGCCTGAAGTTATTTCTAAAGAGCCACTTGGCCCTGTTGTTCGTCAAGGCGATGACCAATGGTTTAATATCGTTCGCTGGTCACTGAATGCAATGATCAATGCTGAAGAAATGGGTATTACTAAAGCCAATATCAAAGACAAGAAAAGTAGCAAAGATCCTGCAACTGCTCGCCTAATGGGTGGACAAGGTGAAAAACTAGGTCTTGATGATGCGTGGTCTTACAATATCATCAGCCAAGTAGGTAACTACGGTGAAATCTTTGAAACTAATGTTGGCAAAGGTTCTCCACTTAAAATTGGACGTGGTCTAAACGCACTTTGGAATAAAGGCGGCATTATGTACGCTCCTCCAATTCGTTAATATCACTAAAGAGTCTGCTTAGCAGGCTCTTTTTTTGCCTATAGATTAATGAATTCTTTAATAAAGTTTTGCTATTAATCATTGAGATGATTAATCTATCAGTAAATCTATCCTTTTCTATTCATCTTGTGGTATCTCACTATTATGACGGAACACAATGGCGATCTAAAACCCAGCAAGCCACCTATTTGGAATGACCCCAAATACCGAGCCTTATTTTTTCAGGTTCTTTTAATGGCGGGGCTTGGCTACTTTTTCTATTCAATTGTTCAAACAACCTTGGGCAATATGGAAAAACAACATATTTCTACTGGTTTTGGCTTTCTATCAGAAAAAGCAGGGTTTGATATACTGCAAACCTTGATCCCTTATAGTTCAGATTCTAGCTACGGCCATACTTTTTATGTTGGGATTCTAAATACCTTACTGGTCAGCATTCTTGGTATTTTCCTCGCCTCTATCCTTGGTTTTATTATTGGTGTTGCACGCTTATCCAATAATTGGTTACTGTCAAAAATAGCCACTGTTTATATTGAAACCTTCCGCAATATCCCTTTATTAATACAAATTTTTTTCTGGTATATCGTTGTCTTACGCGCCATGCCATCTGCTCGAGATAGCCTCTCCCTCTTTGATAGTTTCTTTTTGAATGTACGTGGTTTATATCTGCCCGCCCCGATAACAGAAAGTAGCTTTATTTATACAACAATCACCGTTGTTATTGCCTTAATTGCTATTTTTATCTTTAAACGATGGGCACAGAAACGGCAGGAAGCAACGGGTGAACAACTCCCTGTTTTCCTTATTTCATTAGCAGTATTAACCCTTCCTGCTTTACTTGTTTTCTTTGCCACAGGTAGTCCACTCGTATGGGAAATTCCTGAGCTTAAAGGCTTTAATTTCCAAGGGGGCATCACGATTATCCCCGAGTTATTTGCCTTATTGATTGCATTAACAATCTACACCGCCGCTTTTATTGCTGAAATTGTACGCTCAGGTATTAAAGCCGTGAATCATGGTCAAACAGAAGCTGCTTTATCGGTTGGTTTAACACCCACACAAAACCTACGTTTAGTGGTTATTCCACAGGCTCTACGCGTCATTATCCCACCCATGACCAGCCAGTACTTAAACTTACTCAAAAACTCATCACTAGCAACTGCTATTGGCTACCCTGATTTAGTCTCCGTCTTTATGGGAACAACATTGAACCAAACAGGACAAGCGATTGAGATTGTTGCTATGACTATGGCCGTTTATTTAGTCTTAAGTTTGCTAATTTCACTGTTTATGAACTGGTACAACGCCAAAATGGCATTAATCGAGCGATAGGAGTCATACTATGTACGTAACGGATAAAATTCTTCCTGAACTACCTGCTCCTAGCAATTCCAAAGGTGTGGTGCATTGGTTAAAGAGCAACCTTTTCTCTAGCCCTGTGAATATAGTCTTCACCTTTTTAGGGCTACTTCTTCTCTATAAAACCCTTCCACCCATTATTCAATGGGCATTTATTGATGCCACTTGGGTAGCGGATACACGCGAAGAATGCTTAGGTGAAGGCAAAGGCGCTTGCTGGGCTTATATTGGAAATCGTTTTGGTCAAGTCATGTACGGTTTCTATCCTCCTGCAGAGTATTGGCGACCCAATATTGCAGGCATACTTTTAATTGCGCTGACTATTCCGCTCTTTATTGAAAAGATGCCGAGAAAAGTCTGGTTAGGCGCTTTTATCCTGCTTGTTTTCCCCTTTATTGCCTATTACCTCATTCACGGTGGCTTCCTTGGGCTTTCCGAAGTTGGCACTGATAAATGGGGCGGGCTAATGCTCACCTTGATTATTTCCTTAGTGGGTATTGCTGCCGCACTCCCCTTAGGTATTATACTGGCGTTAGGACGACGCTCAGAAATGCCGATTATAAAATCAGTTTGTGTTATTTTTATTGAATTTTGGCGCGGCGTTCCCCTTATTAGCGTTTTATTTATGGCATCCGTGATGCTACCTTTATTCTTACCTGAAGGGTCTAGTTTTGACAAACTAGCCCGCGCTATGATTGGCATTATCCTCTTCCAAGCGGCCTATGTTGCGGAAGTCGTTCGGGGTGGCTTGCAAGCGATCCCCAAAGGTCAGTACGAAGCCGCCGTTGCAATGGGCTTGAGTTATTGGAAAAGCATGACACTCATCATTTTGCCACAGGCGCTTAAACTGGTTATACCTGGCTTGGTTAATACCTTTATCGCCCTATTTAAAGACACTACACTGGTCTTAATTATCGGTTTATTTGACTTATTAGCCATTATTGAAAACGTATTAGGATCAGACTCCTCTTGGTTAGGCTTCTTCACCGAAGGCTTAGTCTTTGCCGCTTTTGTCTTCTGGATATTCTGCTTTGCCATGTCACGCTACAGTATGGCATTAGAAAGAAAGTTAGATACAGGACACAGAAACTAATCACCGTTTTTTACATCAGTAAAAATTGAGAACTATTTTATGAGCGAAGCAAATACACAAGCACAACATGATTACGCCATCCGCATGATTAATTTAAATAAATGGTACGGTGATTTTCACGTACTCAAAGACATTAATCTTGACGTGACACAAGGCGAACGTATTGTTATCTGCGGCCCTTCTGGGTCAGGAAAATCAACCGTCATTCGTTGCATTAATCACTTAGAGGAACATCAAAAAGGGCAGATTATTGTCAATGGCGAAGAAATTACGGGTGATGTAAAACAGCTAGAACGTTTACGCACCGACGTTGGTATGTGTTTTCAGCATTTCAATTTATTCCCGCATTTAAGTATTTTAGATAACCTAACCCTTGCGCCAATTTGGGTACGGAAAATCCCTAAAGCAGAAGCAGAAGCAACGGCAATGAAGTACCTAGAACGAGTAAAAATCCCTGATCAAGCCAGTAAATACCCAGGACAGCTATCAGGCGGACAACAGCAACGGGTCGCCATCGCGCGCAGTCTGTGCATGAATCCAAAAATAATGCTATTTGATGAACCAACCTCCGCATTAGACCCTGAAATGATCTCCGAAGTACTGGACGTTATGATAGAACTTGCTAATGAAGGTGGCATGACCATGCTTTGTGTAACGCATGAAATGGGCTTTGCTAAACAAGTAGCCGACCGTGTTATCTTTATGGATGCAGGGCAAATTATTGAAGAAAACACACCTAATGAATTTTTTAATAATCCACAATCGGAGCGTACTCAATTATTCTTGAGCCAGATTATTGCGCATTAAAGTATCAACTGGCTTTAAATCACCAAAGAATTTCCAAATAAAACAAAGCACTGAAAAAATAATTTTTCAGCATGCTCCTTAGTCGTAAGATTGATATGAAAAAATCAGATCATGACCGCCCTTCCTCATGATATTTCCATCAATGATATTATTGCCTTTGCATGGTTTTTGATCTGCTGGAGTAGTTACTCATGGCTAGGAAAATATTTTCAAACCCATAAGAGCAACTCACTGCACAGTTTTTCAAAATACTACCGTACTGAATGGATGCGACAGGCATTAAAACGCAATAATCGCATTACTGATGCGGCTTTACTGGCTAATCTAATGCGTAGTGTTGCTTTTTTTGCATCAACGAGTATTTTTATCCTTGGCGGACTCATCGCCATTTTATCCAGCGTTGATCAAGCTATTATTATGGTCAAAGGCATTCCCTTTTCACTAGAAATCTCACCCGAGTTCTGGAAACTGAAAGTCCTACTATTAATTTTCATTTATATTTATATCTTTTTCAAACTAGTCTGGTCAATACGCCAATACAATACCTGCGTTATTATTCTTGGCGCAGCACCTGAAGTGTTTCCCAATAGAGAAGAGCAGGCACAATACTCCAGCAAACTAGGTTTAGTGATGCACCGCGCCGCAACCCATTATAATGAGGGTATGCGTGGGTACGAATATGGACTTGCAGTACTCGCCTGGTTTGTTCACCCTGTTCTTTTTATTTTCTCCACTAGTTTAATTCTAGTGGTTATTTATCGTCGTGAATTTGCCTCTCAGACTGTACGAGCTATGCAGGAATATTGATTTTGTCAAATAGCGACGGGTTAAGGGCTGAGGGTTTTCCTAATACCCCTTAGCAACATTTTGTCGTTTTCCACCCCAAAATACCCACTTAATCAAACCATCATGGCTTTTTCTAGCACGGCTGGAGGCTTTGGGGTCATTATGAAGGATCGAAACCATATACGTTTTTCCATCGGCTGCTTTAACATAACCTGCAACACCACGTACATTACGCAAGGTGCCTGTTTTGAAAAATCCTCTGCCTTTTACAGGAGTAGAGCGCAAACGCCTTTTCATGGTTCCATCCACACCTGCTATCGACAATGATTGCATAAAAATATTACGATAAGGACTTTTATAAGCATCCATTAACAAGTCAGAGACATGTTTAGCACTAATGCGGGCGTTACGACTTAAACCAGAGCCATTTTCAATACGTAATTCTGGAAAATTCAGACCTCTTTTATTTAAAAAGTCTCCAATCGCTTCTGCCCCTTTACGTGGCGTTCCAGGAGCGCCATAGCGTTTTGCTCCAATCGCGAGCATCAATTGACGCGCCATGACATTATTGCTGTCTTTACCAAGCCTAGGGAGTATCTGTGCTA
Source organism: Cocleimonas sp. (assembly GCA_023145485.1). Lineage (GTDB taxonomy): Bacteria > Pseudomonadota > Gammaproteobacteria > Thiotrichales > Thiotrichaceae > JAGLBW01. Next base: position 9,477 of record JAGLDT010000030.1, read on the forward strand.
GTGTGCGAGACTGAAATGTTGCCATTTTTTTTGCGTGAGCAGGAGTCTTTCCCTTAGCAAATCGAGCATTAATGGTGCCACCTAACTCATTTCTCCAGATATTATTAATCGCAGTATATAATGTATTCGCAGGATTCATTAAGACACGAGCGTAACGACGTGTTCCACAGCGAGAAGAAAAAGTCCCCCTGAAGGTTGCTGTTACCTGTCCGCCTCGTCTGGAAATACTAATTCTTGGACGACAACCACGACGTACTTTACGCATTTTATTCACTACTTTCAGGTTGTAAGCGGGCGTTTTTGCTCTTACAGAAACTTTTTTTCCTTTTGCATTGATAGTAAAATTAGTAATACGCTCATTGTATAACAACGCATCAGGTTGTGCGTTATAAGCAGTATATGGCTTACCATCAAAGGCCCCTGGATTTAAATTTAGCGTGTCAAAAAAACTATTATCAAAAACTAAGCGACCTTTAATGCTGTTAATTCCGCGCCGACGTAATTGATTTAATAAGTGCCGTAAATCTGCCGTTTTAAAATCAGGTGCTCCATAACCTTTAATATAAACATCACCTGTTAAGCGACCACCTTGAATTTTACCTGTAGTAAATATATTCACAGGCCAGCGATGATTTGGCCCTAAAACACCTAATGCGACATGTGCGGTCACTAATTTCATGACCGATGCAGGTGAACGTGGTTGATTTTCTTTATAAGCCAATAAAGGACGGGGAGAACCCACCGCATGCACATAAACACTCATCCCATAAGAAGAGATTTTCGAGCGATTAAGAACACTACGGACTTCATGTGGTAAATTATTATAGATCGGCTGTTGCGCACTGGCAGATGGAATCACTCCAACTAGCAATAATGCTAGTGAAATAAAAAATACCTTAATTTTGTAAAAATTCATTGTGTTACTTCCCCTTTTCATCGTCTAGTACAGATTAACTAAATTACAAGACATTAGCAAATCTTATTAGAGACAAATATTATATTTATGATTAATTTATTTTATTATTTAAAATAAGCTCTAGCCCATCACCAATTCAAAGTATCCTTAAGCCTACAGACTTTGAACTAATTTACAGAGGTAGTATCTTCTTTATCGAAAAATTTATATAACTTATCCAACAATATCTACCCTTTTTTCATTCTGTCAAAAGAATACACCTTATTAGCTTATATAGGAGCTGAATACTGGGAATAAATTACTAAGCCAACTATTTACCATCAACAAAACAATCATCGTTTTCTGATAAATTTAATTATAAATTGATTTAATCCATCAAATAAATTTAATACACTTTCGTCTATCACTCGCTCTTCCTTTCTGAACGCAAATGAATCAGTACATCTTCTCATCCTTGCTAAATCGTTGCGCACAAAATCTTAAGGTTTTAATTGCCTTAATCTATCTAAAGGGGAATAACCTATTAGCATTATTCCCTTTATTTTTAGCTCTTTAAGTCAAAAATGATCATTATATCACCAAATACAGCTAGGATAAATGCAACATAACTTCTTCTGCATCTTCCATCGAATGAATAGCATCATCCATACTAATCTGGTCATTATTTTTTTCACTACAGGCATTGAGCTGATCAAATAAATCATTCTGCTCTACAACATAGCTCTCACCTGTTTTAAGCTGAACATAAGCTGCCCAAGGAACAAATTTTGTTAAGGGAAATAACTGCCCTTCTTCAGGGGAAATATCAATATTCAACCCTGTGATATACAGTAAATTACGTCCTCGATAGGCTGGCTCTTGTGAAATACTGCGATGGGCGCGATCAAATTCCGCCTGTGTATTAGCCTGTGCTGCAGTCAAAAGAGGTGAGGGTGAAGTAACAATTCGAGGCATCACACCAATAAGATTGACTTCTAATTGCCGAGAACCATCAATATCATTCCTTTCGTTTAGATCTGAGCTAAATATAAAATACTCTGCTAGTAACGCACTGCCAATTGGAATTGCGCCCTCTCTTTTGGTAAAAAATTGACTCATGCGCTCATAAAACTCAACACTAGCACGGAAAGTGCGTGAGGTACTCTGATTTGAAAGGGGAACCATTTCACCATTAGGGTGCTGCTCTAGCATTTTATCAAGCTGTAAAACGAGGCTATTACTACGCGTATTTGAAAGGTATTTATTATCAATGGTTAAATGACATTGATCACCTTGCATATCAATCAAAATATTATTCTTAGCAAATTCGTACTCTGTTAAATACCAGTCTAATGTACCGTGAATCTTACCGCAGTTACTAGAACAAGTGCTATGCTCTGTTTGTCCGCGTCGATAGGTACCAAAATGTTGTGTTTCTGGGTTATAACCCACATGACTGGCATGAACAATCAACAAATCTTTGCCATGGTGTGCATGAGGGCCATGACGATCAACGGCCATAATGCCACCGACTCGACCATGATTAAAAGGAAACGCTGCAAAATGCTTTGCCATTAAAATCACGGGGTATCCCTGACTTTCATCCGAACAAAAAGCGCGCGATGGCATAATACTACCTGCCTCAAAACCTAATGCCTGACACCAATTATAAAGACGTGGCACAAAACTACTGTAACGAAACCAACGACCCTCCATCGTGAAAGATCCTAAACTTGCCTGTATTTCTCGACGAACATTGTACATAGACTTCTCCCTATTATATTTTATGATGAGTTTATTAAAAGCACGCACTTGTATAGCAGATTAATCACTTTAAAACTAAGGTTTCACTCGTAATCATCGCTCATATTATTAACATTTTCCCTCTAAAAAGATGACTTGCGGTGTATCACTGTTAAACTACCCCACCTTTCCTTAGTCATCACATCCAACTCATGAGCAATACCACTATCAAACTACAGCAGAAAAAAGTTAATCTTCTTGATTTCACCACAGAGAAACTAAAGGATTTTTTTATTGAAAAAGGTGAAAAACCCTTTAGAGCCACACAGATTATCAAATGGATGCATCAGTATTGTGTTGATGATTTTGAACAAATGACTAATGTGAGTAAGACATTACGTAGTGAGTTACAAAAATTTGCTGAAATTCGCGCACCTGAAGTAGTGCTTGATCAAGCATCATCAGATGGTACCCATAAGTGGTTATTACGCCTTGAAGATGGTAACTGCATTGAAACTGTGTTTATTCCTGAAAAAGATCGTGGCACATTATGCGTATCATCACAGGTGGGTTGTGCCTTGGATTGCACTTTTTGCTCTACTGCTCGTCAAGGCTTTAATCGCAACTTAACGGTAGCTGAAATTATTGGGCAACTGTGGGCTGCAAAGCGTAGTTTACAACCTGACGCAGGTAACGAGCGAGTGATTAGTAATGTCGTTATGATGGGCATGGGAGAGCCATTATTAAATTTCAGCCATGTTGTTGATGCCATGAAATTAATGCTAGATGATAATGCTTATGGATTAAGCAAACGTCGTGTCACCTTGAGTACATCGGGCGTTGTGCCCGCACTTGATCGTTTACGAGGTGAAGTCGAAGTATCACTTGCGCTATCATTACATGCGGGTAACGATCAACTGCGTAATAAACTTGTTCCTATCAATAAAAAATACCCACTTAAGGTGCTAATGGATGCCTGTAAACGCTATATGAAGGGCAAAGCAGCGAGGGAACGCATTACTATAGAGTATGTTATGTTAGATGGAGTGAATGATACAGATCAACATGCACGGGAATTAATTTACACCTTGAAAGGCGTACCCTCTAAAGTCAACTTAATCCCCTTTAATCCTTTTCCTGAAACACGTTATAAACGTTCCCCTATAAAACGGATCAATCAATTTAGGGATATTCTGATTGCATCAGGTTTGATTGTTGTCACTCGACGGACACGGGGCGATGATATAGATGCTGCTTGTGGGCAATTAGCAGGGCAGGTGAATGATCGCAGTCGTAGAGAAATTCATTTTTCTCGTATTGAACAAGAGACTTAAAATCAAAGGTGATCCACTAAAATGTTAACGATAAAAATAATAATAAATAATCACATAAAAGCTGCCCTAATAAGCCTTCTTCTTGGGGGATCGCTTAGTTTGCTTAGTGGCTGTAGTTCACAAAGTAAAAAGGTGGATAGCATTAGTGCTGCAAGTATCAACGCAAAGCTTGGCGCAAGCTATCTACAAATGGGCCGATTAAAACTAGCGAATACAAAACTACAAAAAGCACTAAAGCAAAACTCTAACTCCAGTGAAGTACATCATTCTTATGCTCTGTTAAAACAAAAAATTGGCGACAATAAAGCTGCAAGCATTCATTTTGAAAAAGCCATTAGTATTAGTCAAAAAGATCCTAGTTTACTTAATAATTACGGATCACACCTATGTCAAACAGGTCACTACCTCAAAGCAGTCAAACAATTTGACCTTGCATCACAAAGCCCTTTTTATAAAACACCCGAATATGCCTACACCAATGCTGGAATTTGTTTAAGAAAAACACAAAATGACAAAACTGCTGAGCATTACTTTCGCAAAGCATTAAACAAGAATACTAATTTTGGTTCTGCTCTATTCCAAATGGCAAAATTAAACTATGATCAATCCAGCTATGCAAAGGCTCAGGCATTTTTATTGCGTTATGATGAAAATAATTTACCTGCAGTGGAATCATTGGAATTATGTACTAAAATCAATAAACAGTTAGGCGATACGGATAAAGCTGATCATTGTGCAGAAAAGAAACTACGTTTATTTTCAAAATGAAATCAAAAAAAGATTTAAATAATAAATTCACCCTATTATTTAAATCTTTCTCAAAAACTTGGAATCAAATACTACCAACCACGGATAGATAAGGCTTACGGATA
>JAGLDT010000300.1 GCA_023145485.1 Cocleimonas sp.
GTATTGGTGATTAAACCGCACTGCAATGACATTTGTGCCGTATTGTGGGCATTTGGTTTTTACACCGCAATCCCTACGCTCAATCCTGTGTTTAGCTAAAGACTCCTTGAGCCTTTTTTAATGCCTGAAAACAATGTGATGAGACGTAATATAAATACGTGGTCGCGCCATTTCCACCTGTCGCAGTCTCCTTTGGTGGATTATTTTTTACCTGAGCGAAGCATTGGCTACCCGTCACACTCAATAACCTGTCGTGTGAGGTTTCCTAATTATTTTCAATAAGATATAGCGTTAACATCAGAGACACCACAAAAACGGAATAGTTTTCTATTCAAACAGGTGCAATAACACCACAGAATTTGTTAGTAGATAATGATAAAGCGATCCTTAATCAATCTGCATTTTTAACCGACAGGAATGCATCGAATGAATAATCATCCATAGGTTAACTAAGGAACAAATAGCTAGAAAACCGCCAATTTACCGCAGGCGAAACGGGGTGGTTGCACGCAGTTTGTGCAGAATAAGGTCGGTGAAATAGAAATGTGATGCGCGATAACGACGCAGTAGATATACTCGGTTTTGCATTTTCAATCCTCATAGATTGATGGGTGAAGTCCTGCTCTGTTGCTTGTACAACTTAGCGGGGCGAATTTTAATACAGTCTTACTCTAGTTAGCACACCCTTCAAAAGATGCACTGCCAGTAACTTTAAACCTTATCTCACAAAAGTCCATAGCTAATGTATTGATTGCTCTAAAATAGTACGGTTATCAACGTAGGATTAATTTAAGGTGGGACAGCATACTGCCCCACCTTAAATTGATAGCCTCGGTTGGCGGTACTTTAGAGACTGTGCAAGTATTCGATGCCAGAAATTATTTATAGGAAAGTCTATAGGGTGTTATTCCGTGCATGTTCCTAAAGGTTTCAAAGATTTAACGGTGTTAAGCTAAAAAATAATACGAACTAATGTTAAGGTGGCAGGTCAGTCTAAAAGATAAAAATCAAACAATAATCTGGGGAAATCTATTGCTATGGGAAAGTATTTTCTAGCATCTATTCTGTTGCTGACAACAATCAATATTAGTTTTGCATCAACACCGAGCTGGCTTACGATCAAGGCAAAAAGAGGCGATCATATTTCATCGCTCCTTTCTAAGTATAATTTACAGGGGTCTGGTTGTAATCGAAGTCAGTTTTATCAACTCAATCAACTTAAATCTTCTTCACCGCTTCGTATGGGAAGAACTTATAAACTACCGATTTTACGCTATCGTTATAATGGTCGTAGTATTCGCTCAACTATTCATAATATTAATTGGAAAAAAGCGATTAAGATTAAACGTTTTAATAAAAATCTTCGTAAGAAAGGATTGAAACAAACGTCATTTATTAATAATAAGGATCTTTGGGCTTCTTATCAGGATCTTGGTTGTTCAAGTAAAAATATTAGTACAGCAAAAAGAAAAGTAACAGGGGCTGATAAACGGCGGAAAAGGGCTGGGGGAAAAAAGATGAACTTCCCCATTTTTGGGGTTAAACATGCTCGATTTTCTGCGGTTTCTAATCGGTTACGGGGTAAGGTATTTTACTTGGTTGGTGGGCATGGTGGCCCTGATCCTGGGGCGATAGGTCAACGTGCAGGGCACAAACTGTGTGAGGATGAGTATGGCTATGATGTTACGTTAAGGTTAGCACGCAGGTTACTGGCTAATGGTGCTATTGTGCATGTTATTTTGCGTGATCCGAATGATGGTATCCGTGATCAAAAATATTTAAAATGTGATCGTGATGAGGTTTATTTGGGGAATAAACGTATTTCTCGTTCACAACGTTCTCGTTTAAAGGATAGAGCTTTTATTATTAATAATTTATTTTATTCTTATAAACGAAAAGGTTATAAAAGTAAGGATCAAATGACATTAATGGTGCATATTGATTCACGTAATAAAAAGAAACAAATTGATGTTTTCTTTTACCATGCCCCTAAATCTCGAGGTAGTAAAAAGATTGCAAAACGTTTATATCGTACGTTTAAATCTAAATATCGCTATTTTCAAACCTCAAGATCGTATACTGGGCGTGTTTTATCCCGTGATTTGTTTATGTTAATGAATTTAAGGCCGTTGGCTGTTTATTTTGAATTAGCTAATATTCGCAATCCTAGTGATCAAAGACGATTGATCTTGCCACAAAATAGAGAATCACTTGCGAAGTGGATTACGGAAGGTTTAATGAAACATTATCGGCGATAAGTTATTTTTTTGCCTGTGCTTCTAGTAACTTTTCAATGCGTTCTAGCCGTAGCTCCATTGCTGCGGTATGTTCTTTGATCCAATGGACTTCTGAAACTTCTCCTTTGCCTGATGCAAGGTTTTGCTTTTCATGTTCTTCTTGTAAGGTTTCAACAACGACACCAATCATCATATTTAAGAATACAAATGCGACAATAAAGATGAAGGTAAGGTAATAAATCCAACTGAGGGGGTAGACTTTCATTGTCTCATACATAATTTCAGACCAGCCTTCAAAGGTGGCAATACGAAACAGAGTGAGCATTGATATACTGATATTACCCCAGAGATCTTCATTAATTTCTACAAAGATAAGGGAGCCAATGGCTGCATAAATATAGAAAATAATAAACATTAACAGGGAGATATAGCCCATCCGTGGAATGGCGGTGAAAAAGGCATTCAGTAGTACGCGTAATTCAGGGATAATTGAAATTAAACGCAAGACACGGAAGATGCGTAAAAGCCTCGCTAATAAAACCGTTTCACTCCCATTAAGCGGAATTAAACTAGTGATAACAATAAGGGAGTCAAAAATATTCCAAGGATTTTTAAAAAATTCTTTAATACTTTCTGTACTAATTAAGCGAATAATAATTTCGACTAAAAAGAAAATGGTGACGAAATAGTCTAAAATGATGATGATATTATTAAACCAGACAGGGATTCCTTCGTAGGTTTGTACGCCAATCATCAAGGCAGAAAGTACAATAACGGAAATAACAAAGCCTTGAAAAAGACCATGATTACG
>JAGLDT010000301.1 GCA_023145485.1 Cocleimonas sp.
AGTAAGAACCTACCGTATACTGATTCCATCATGAATATATTATTAATAGAAGACGATTTACAGACGGCCTCCTTTATCCAAAAGGGTTTGAGCGAGAGCGGACATATAGCTGATCATGCAGAAGATGGTGAGGAAGGGTTGCAATTAGCCCTAGATAATCAATATGACGTATTAGTAATAGATCGCATGTTACCTCTTCGCGATGGATTATCGGTTATTAAGGAAGTACGCAAACAAGGCGTTGAAACACCTATTTTAATCCTCAGTGCATTAGGTGAAGTCGATCACCGTGTTGAAGGGTTACAAGCAGGTGGCGATGATTATTTAGTAAAACCCTATGCCTTTAGTGAGCTAATGGCGCGTTTACAAGCATTAATGCGACGTTCACAACCAGCACAAGAGCAAAGCGTATTAACCGTTAGTGATCTGGAAATGAACTTGATCAAGCACAGTGTTTCACGTGCAGGGCAAATCGTTAATTTGCAACCACGTGAGTTTATTTTATTAGAACAACTGATGCGCCACGCAGGCGAAGTCGTCACCCGAACCATGTTATTAGAAAAAGTATGGGGCTATCATTTTGATCCACAAACCAATGTGGTCGATGTTCATATTAGTCGTCTACGCTCAAAAATAGACCGAGAATTTGGCAAACCTTTACTGCATACCGTTCGAGGGGCTGGTTATTCTTTATATGATCCTGATGAAGAAAGTTAGTATCAATCATAATTGCTTTTTCTTTGTTTTGTGATTGATCTCTATGCCCTCCGTGGTGAAACTAAATCCCATCAATGAATAAAATCTCAAACTTTCGACAACTTTTTAATACCACTGCCTTTCGTCTATCGCTAATCTACGCATTACTATTTAGCCTTATTGCCACCGTTGCCCTGTTTTTTATCTACTGGGTAGCTGCTGAACAAATAAAACATCAAACCGATGAACGCCTACAGTTAGAAACCAATATTTTAATGAATCGCTATCACACAGGGCGGTTTGATGCCTTAGCGCAGACCATCCAACGTCGTAATGCTGATTCTAGTACCACATTTTTTATCTATGCGATATTAGACCGCCGTGGACGTGATATTAATAAATCATTTCAACCTGAATATATCAGCAAAGACAGGCGACAAGCCTATGCCACCATGACATTGGGGGCAATATCGCATATGATCCCAGAAAAACAAAAAAATGCCCCAGCGCGTGTCTTGCTGACACTATTACCCACTAAACACCTACTTTTAGTAGGAGCCGACTTAAACCAACAAAAGCAGTTACTTAATAAGATATTCAGCGTGGTTATCATTGCTATCGCTATTATTTTCACCCTTGCCTTACTCGGTGGAATACTCATGGGACGCAGTGTTTTAAAACGTATTGATGCAGTAAGAAAAACAGCTGGAGAAATCATCGAAGGCGATTTAACCCAACGGATGCCCTTCACACGGCGAAATGATGAGTTTGACAGACTAAGCCTTGTATTAAACCGCATGTTGCAACGCTTAGAACAATCCATGCAAGGCATGCGTGAAGTCACTGATAACTTAGCTCATGACCTGCGCACCCCTTTAAATCGCTTACGCAACCGCCTTGAGTTAACTCAATTAAAAGATCCCGATACGGTTGATTACCGAAAATCTCAACAAGATGCAATTGAGGATGTTGATACACTGATTAACACCTTTAACTCACTGCTTAATATCGCGCAAACAGAATCAGGGGTAAAACGCAAGCAACTGGAAAACATCGATCTTTCACAACTTATGAATGGTCTAGGCGAACTCTATGAAGTGGTTGCTGAAGAAGAAAATATCAGCTTTGAATACCAGATAGAAGAACAACTTAGCGTACAAGGAAATCAACAACTACTCGCCCAAGCATTCACCAACTTGATTGATAATGCCGTTAAATACACACCTGAAAAGGGGTATATCATCTTACAAGCCATTCAACAGGATGGGAGTGTCATTATTATGATACGTGACACAGGATTAGGTATTCCACAAGACCAAAGAGAACATGTCTTTGAGCGTTTTGTACGGCTAGATAATGCACGAACCAGTGTTGGTAATGGGTTAGGCTTGAGCCTAGTAAAGGCAGTGATGGATCAACATAATGCAGAGATTATCCTAGGTGATAATCAGCCTGGCTTGATTGTCACCGTTAGGTTAAAAATGAATAACTCTGAGCAACCTCAAAGTCAGCCATAATATACTCCAAGGTAGCTCCTTACATGCTCCTAATATATTTACCTACCTATTTTACTTATTGTCTTTCCATGCTTTCAGTAAATCACGCAAAGCCTGCGCTTTGTTTTCAGGCGGTGGATTGCCAGCATGTGTTTTATCGTTAATACCATGACAACCCTCACAGGTTCTTATTTCTCCAGGCGCAAAGGTTAACCATTGTCTTTCTCTAACAATCGCCTCACCATCAGGTGCAACAGACTGCCAACTTAAGGCACGTGTAGCAGGAACAAAAGCTGCCACAGAGCCATCAGTAGCAATTTTTATTCCTGCCTCAACAGGGGCATTAGTATCAATTAAATTAGATGAGATTAAATTTGGTGTAATTTGTGTATCTCTTAATGGAGTGGCGAGGGTTCTTCTTCCGCTAACCTCATTTCCAGCGTACCCTCGAATCAACTCCCCTGCAAAAATTTGAAAATGTGATATATCATAAACTTTCCCAGGAGCTGACGCTGTTTTAACACCATTAGGGACTTGCAAGTTAAAGGGTTGTTGTCGATCAGCAGCATCTCTTGCGGTCATATTTCTAATGATAATAAGAGCTAGATTATTTTGCTTCATCCATTCTCTTAATTCCTGCTCATTTACCCCTTCTTCATCCAAAATTGATTTTTCTATGGGATTAATAGGGTGTTTTTTTAAGGTCTTAGGTTTTGCGCGTTGAACGATCTCAACCACCCCTGTTTCACTCATTTCCACGCTATTAGAGAGCGTTTGCTCGCTATCACCCCAATAAATAATGGTTCGCTGGATAGGCGATCCTAACAATGGGTTACTTGCTATATGTTCCGTACTGCTGGCGCTATTATTTTTCTTTTCCATCTTAACTAAGCGAAAAGTATAAGGTGCATTACTATCAAACACCGCACTTTGCGTCGTGTAGGATGCCAGCATAGTCCCATCCATTGTCATTAATGGGTTTCTAAAATGACCCAATGTATTTGTTTCATTATCAATCATGGCATTAGTCCAATCAATAATTTCCATATCTTGCGGTTTTTTGCCAATCGGCAATGAAAATTCAAAGATTCTTCCAGAGGAAAATCTAGCAAACTCCCGACTCCAAGTGCCATAAAATGTACCTTCATGCCCTGCTCTAGGATCTTCTTTTATCTGAAAGATACCAGAGTCAGAGTTCACTGTATCACGTAGCGTATTTTTGGATAAATCACCAATATCATCAACAAGATTTGGATCATCAGATTTTGATCCTGCTTGAAAAAGCCCGCCAAACTCATGCCGACCCACATGATTTACTGTTTGATGACCTTCGCCATTTTCAGAGATTTCCCAAGGAAGAAACTCATTGAAATCATGCAGTCGTTCATTAGGGTCTTTATTTGGCTCAGTGCTAACACTGTTGATAACATCTTCAGAAGCCTCAGGGAATAGATCATAAGGCGTACCGTCCGCATCCGCATACGGTTTACCATTTTTTATTGCAGGTGCATTGATAATAGCAGCATTAACCGCCTCACTCAGATAATTAACAGGACGTGGTTGCCATCCATCTCCTGAGCGATAACTATTCGCTTGTTGATCTCTTTTTAAATGCTCCCAACGCGTTGAAATAATTCTGCCATCAGTCGCCAGCTGAAGATCAAAATCACCACTAGGGGAATGCGTTAAATGAATCACTTTACCCGTGCTAGGGTTGAGTTTAAAGATACCCGTATTGATCGGTGAAGACTCATACTCATCCAACTGGGGGTAAGTATGTGTCATGCCAAAAAGAGGAGCATCCGAGGTATAAATAATCTGATCATCAGAACCATAAATGGGTGAAATATTATTATAAGCAGGTTGGTTAGCAATTTTAGTTATTATAGGTGTTGCACCACTAACCACGACCTCTAAATTAGTAAGCTCATAAATTTGCCATTTATTGGCACGATAGCTTTGATCATATGCCTCAGAAGGCCCACCGATCACCATAGAAAAGAGGGCTTTATTACCCGTCCAGTGAACAGATGGCTGTCTAACTGCTATAGCATTTCCCGCTTGAACCTGCCCCTCAGCAACCCCAAACCCTGCTTCTTTGGTTAAATAACGCAATGTCCCTGCGGTATCCATCATGCATAAATCACCCCCTCGAGGTGCTTGTATTTGCATACTTGTTTCATGATTAGTAAACGTTTCTAATTGATGACCAAAACTATCAGGAACTAACGGTGGAACGACTAATGAAAACAAAACAGGGTGACTTAACACACCTCCTTCGCTAACCGAATTTATAATCACATGCTCTACCGCTAAGCTAGAAACATCACTAGGAAACTTCCCGCCTGTAGGCGTATCAATCACCAAACTAAACGTTTTTCCCGTTCCTGCAACAAGTATAGCCACATTAATATCGACACTTGTTTGCCCTGCAACAATAGTAGCAACACCTTCGGTCTCTGTATAATCAACGCCAGCCACCGCTGTCCCATTTTTTGTTTTATAATGAACCGATGCATCAATGCTTAAAGGCTTGCTTATTTTTAAATGAAAAGAATCAACATAACTAACATTATCATCCCGATTAAGACGACGATTTTTTTTACTACTGGTTAAAATAGAACGCTTTAACCTATCGCTCTTTGTACGAGCTGTTTTTTTAACCGCCTTTTTCACTGTTTGCAATGAAAATAGCGTTCCTTCCGTAGATCCCAAACTAGGCTGTGCGTAAACCGTTAAAGAAAAATTGTAAATAAAGATAATTGCTAAATAATTTAGCCAACCCCGTCCTTTTGATTTCATTGTTTAAATACCCCTTAGCATAGATGTATGAAACATACTGAACTATCCAGTTTGAAATATAAGTATATTCATTATTTTTATAATGTTATGTGAATAACACACAGTTTTATCTATTTGTTGTGTGATTTTTTCACAGAATAATAAGCTAAATGAAACTAATATTATCCATTGTCAGCAGGTTAATTTTTTTATTACAAGGAAAGGAAATTATGGATATTTATTTAAACTGGAGAGTGGCAGATCAGAAAAAAAACCAATATTCCCAAGAAGAGTTAAAAAAGAAGTTTCGTGGAAGTCGTGCTGATAGAGTTTTTTCAGCAATAATGGGGAAGGACTTGATGTCTTATGTTGGAGCTATTAATACAATATTTACTCCACCAAAGTCAGAAGGTATTTTTTTTGTATTTGCAGAAAATAAACAAATTGAATTTGCTAATTTAATTGATCCTTCTCGTGGATCAGGAAAAATAGGACCGACTACTTTTCTAAAACCAAGACATTCACCTCTTGTTCCTGATAGTCCTAAAGGTTCTAACCCTGCTCAAATGTGGCGTAATATGGCAAGTTTGAAAGGAATTGGTGCAAGTTATCGTCAAGCAGGAATAGGAAGTAGTTTGCATATCGCTTTTAACAAAACAACCTGTGATGTTCATGTAGACCGCGCTGGATTCATTAGAAAAGATGCGATGGGACGTGTCACATGGGATCACAATGGAATGTTAAGACACTTAATGATTGATCTTGCATCTGATTATAGAGATGAAATTGCTCTACCATTAGTGTCAATGGGTATCAATGATAACAATCATAATCCAATATTAAGCGCTACAATAGCACCTTGGCTCGCTGTTGACTTACCTTCTCGCGAGAATGAAAATAAAGGCTCTATAAGCTTCGGTCTAGGGGTATCTGGAACATTTTGATTCTATTCTTTAAGTAGTTATTAAAAGCATACACGAAATAACGTCAAGATGTATCAAGTGCACATTACTCTCTGAATGATGCACTAAAAGGAAATAGTCTGATCAAAATATTATCAAGGCAATAATTTCTACTATCACCCCACACACCAAGCGGTCGGACGGCGCATACCCGCCAACTGACAGCCTTGTTGCATATAGCCATGCGGAAACAGTTTAAATAGGTATTTCTTCGCAGCTTTCTTCTCTAAACCTTTTGTTGCAACGATATAATGAGTTGCTTCACGCACATCGGGGGTTGTTTGGTGTTCGGCATGATGTTCACGAATAAAGTGCAAAATAGGCAGATGTTCTTCGGTAAAGGTTAAACCATTCCATTCTGAGGCTAATAATACGGCTAATTCCTCATCCCATTCTTCAGGATTTTTTAAATACCCATCAGAACAGCGTTCAACGGGAATATCAATCGGGGTTCTCATGCTCGTTGCTTTCATTTTTATTTCCTATCTCGCTTTGATATAAACCATACCGTTTTCAATTTTAGTGTCAAAGACATTCGTACAGCCTTCGTCAGGGGCAACTGCTTCGCCGCTATCTAACTTAATTTTCCAATTATGCAGTGGACAAGTGACCGTTGTGCCGTGAACAATCCCCTGTGATAGCGGCCCTTTTTTATGCGGGCATTCATCTTTTAATGCAAACACTTGATCAATGCTATTGCGAAAAACAGCGACGGTCATATCTGACATTTCAACCGTTCTTGCGCCTAACGCGGGGATGTCATCGAGCTTTGCAACTTGTATCCAATCGTTCATTTTTTCTACCTGTGTAACGTAGGTTAGGTTAGCTTATTGAGTGTAGCCAAACAACCCAACTCTTTAGTTTTGAAATAGTTTATTTCTTGCAAATTTGTTGGGTTACGTTTTTTTCGAGCAAAAAAATCTAACCCAACCTACAAAATACTAGAATTTAAACAGTGACTTTAATCGTTTGGAATTCATGCGCATTTTCACCTTCTGCGGCTGCTTTCCAAGGGTCAATTTGTGCATGCTTTTGTGATACTAAGAAACGTTCATGCAGGACTTTACGCTGCGCTTCATCTTCTAATATATCTTTAACTTTCTGCAAACCAACACGCTCAATCCAAGGCGCTGTGCGCTCTAGGTAGATTGCATCTTCACGATAAAGCTGACAATACGCGCCTGTCCACTCAATCACTTCATCTTCCGTTGTCACTTTAGTCAGGAAGTCGGTAACACGTACTTTAATACCGCCATTACCAGCAATATGAAGTTCATAACCTGAATCAACACAAACTACACCAATATCTTTAATCGTCGCTTCAGCACAGTTACGCGGGCAACCTGATACCGCTAGCTTAAATTTATGTGGCATCCAAGAACCCCAAGTGAGTTCTTCTAATTTAACGCCCAAGCGAGTGGAATTTTGTGTTCCCATACGACACCAATTATCACCAATACAAGTTTTTACGGTACGCATCGCTTTACCGTAAGCATGTCCTGAGACAAA
>JAGLDT010000302.1 GCA_023145485.1 Cocleimonas sp.
TTAGAATTTATCAAGGGCTGTGCTTAAAAGTGTACGGTAGTGAAAAACATTTGTTGTTTCAAATATGTTCTGACATCAATGATGATTGTTTTTTACTAGAAAGATAAATATGACTAATGCAATAAAGAGCAATGATGAAGTGTCCTCCTCCCACTAACCAGAATCCCGCCTGTTCCGATAAGAAAACATTTAACCCCCATGCAATACTAGTGAAAAGCAATGGCCTGACAACCAGCGATGAGTGAATCGAGATTTTCACAGGGTTGCTTGCTGAATTTTCGCTCTGCTTATATTTCATAAAGGCGATTAAAATCCATGTTATTGATAATCCGTAGGTCAATATGATGTAGCTCATTGCTAGTCCTCTTAATAAGTTTTATTTATGATTATATAATAAAAATAAGACAAAAAGATAATTAATCAGTTCCATTAAAAATAATTTATAGTAGAAATAATGAAAATATCAAGCCCTCTTGATCTATCTTATTGACTCATATTGTAAAAATAATATTAAATGATCTTAATGTAGAGGCTATTTGTTAATGGCTAAGTACGTATTTAAATCCCTTTACCAGAAGAAATATAATCCTTAAAATGAGCACATTTTTAACATTAGGAGTGACAGCTATGGTTGCAAAAGGTTATATAACAGGCTTATTTGGACGCTCTCCAATTAGCCCGCTACAAGAACATATGTATTGTGTTTACATCTCAGTAAAGCATCTTGCACTTTTATTTGAAGGCGTTAATGAGACAGATCAAACAAAGGTCACTTTAGCAGCTGAAGCTTTAGTGAAAGGCGAGCATGAGGCCGATATATTGAAAAAAGCACTGCGTCATAATTTACCTAAAGGTTTATTTATGCCCATTGATCGCCGTGATCTGCTGGATGTTTTATTAATGCAAGATCAGATTGCAAACCAGGGTAAAGCGATTGCACGTTTAATTACAGGGCGAAAAATGACGTTACCTGAGGAAATGCAAGAGATTTTCACCGAGTTTGTAGCGAAAGCAATTAGCACGGTGAGAAGAGCGTTAGATGTTATTAATGAATTAGATGAGCTATTAGAGTCAGGTTTTCGTGGGCGTGAAGTTGAGCATGTCGAGGGTATGTTGCAAGAGTTAGGTGAGATAGAAACTGAAGTTGATCGTTATCAAAATAAACTAAAAGCTATTTTATTTGAGTTAGAAGATGATCTTCGCGCAACGGATGTCATGTTTACTTATCGGTTAATTGATGGGGTAGGGCGTGTCGCAGATAATGCGGAAAAAGTAGGTAGTCGACTGCAATTAATGTTAGCAAGATAAAGGAGTAATTATAATGGATTTTTTCTCTGATACAATGATGATCTACATCACGTTAGCTGCCGTCTTTGGCATCTTTATGGCGTGGGGTATAGGGGCTAATGATGTTGCTAATGCAATGGCAACATCGGTTGGTTCTAAAGCGATTACAATTAAACAAGCCGTTATTCTTGCTGCTATTTTTGAATTTGCGGGTGCTTATTTAGCGGGTGGTGAAGTGACTAAAACCATTCGCAAAGGTATCGTTTCGATGGATGCTTTTAATGGCAATGTCGACTTGCTAATTTGGGGTATGTTAGCCTCCTTATTAGCAGCAGGTACGTGGTTACTGATTGCCTCTTTAAAAGGTTGGCCTGTTTCAACGACACATAGTATTGTTGGCGCTGTCGTTGGTTTTGCAGCCGTTGGTATAGGTACTGAAGCAGTTCATTGGGATAAGGTTGGTAGTATTGTCCTAAGTTGGATTATTACACCTATGATAGCAGGTGCTATTGCCTTTGCAGTCTTTACCAGTATTCAAAAATTCGTTATCAATACATCCGAACCATTGAAGAATGCAATTAAGTTTGGTCCTGTTTATTTGTTTATGGTTGGTTTCGTCATTGCGCTAGTGACTATTAAAAAAGGGTTAAAACATATTGGTATCAATGTTGATGGTGGTATGGAGTTTGTCTATGCAGCAATGCTTGGTGGGCTTATTGCCTTTATTGGTATTATGCTAATTCGTCGTATTAAGTTTGATGATAATGCAGAAAAACGCTTTCATTATGCCAATGTTGAGAAAATTTTTGCTATTTTAATGATCTTTACTGCTTCTGCAATGGCATTCGCACATGGTTCTAATGATGTTGCCAATGCTGTTGGGCCAATGGCTGCTGTTATTAGTGCCGCCCAAAGTGGAGAGTTAGCCTCTAAGTCAGAACTACCAGGCTGGGTTTTATTAGTGGGTGGTATCGGTATTGTGATTGGTTTAGCAACACTGGGGTATAAAGTGATTGCAACAGTGGGTAAGAATATTACCGAACTAACCCCAAGCCGTGGCTTCTCTGCTGAAATTGGTGCGGCAACAACCGTTGTTTTAGCCTCCTATACAGGCATACCAATTTCCACTACCCAAACACTGGTTGGTGCGATTTTGGGGGTTGGTCTGGCAAGAGGTATTGCTGCTATTGATCTCCGTGTGGTGGGTAATATCTTTATGTCATGGATTATTACCTTACCCGCAGGGGCAATTTTATCTATTCTGTTCTTCTATTTATTAAAAGGTATATTTAGTTAATTTATGCTTGAAATCCTATACCAAGATGATTATCTAGTGGCAATTAATAAGCCATCAGGCTTGCTAGTGCATCGAAGTATGATTGATCGGCATGAAATTGCGTTTGCTATTCAGCAAACGCGGGATCAAATTGGTCAGTATGTTTATCCTGTGCATCGCTTGGATAAACCAACCTCTGGGGTGCTTCTATTTGCATTGGATTCTAATATTGCACGTAAAATAACTCAGCAATTTACACAAAGAGAGGTGCAAAAGCATTATCTAGCGATAGTTCGTGGGTATAGTTTAGAAAAGGGCATGATTGACTATGCACTTAAAGAACAACTCGATAAAATGACAGATGCGAAGGTATTGCAAAATAAAGAAGCACAGGACGCGGTGACACATTATAAGCGTCAAGCAATGGTAGAATTACCTTTTGCCGTAGGGCGCTATGCAACAGCACGTTATTCTTTCATGGGTTTAAGTCCTAAAACGGGCAGAAAGCATCAGCTTCGTCGTCATATGAAGCATATTTTTCATCCCATTGTGGGTGATACTTCGCATGGTGATGGTAAGCAAAATACTTTTTTTCGTGAATATTTTGATTGTCATCGTTTATTACT
>JAGLDT010000303.1 GCA_023145485.1 Cocleimonas sp.
AACGACAGATCCAACGACAGATCCAGTTACTGCTATACCATCGATATCAGCAACAGAATCAAATGAAATAGTTAATGTTAATTATATAATTAATGGTGACACAAGCTCTTGTGATGCGATCCATCCTGAGGTGATACTAAATAAAACGACGGCTAGTGCGGATCAATATGAGCTGGATAGAAGAATTAACCTACTTGAAAACTCTAATATCTCAGTGAAGATTCTTAAGCGGGATCCTTTAAAAGAAACAGTCGTTGTTTTAGGGTCGCGAGGGGAGGGGTGTACTCTTACTACTAATAGTACTATTTCTTTTAAAATCCCAAAGAAAGCGGGAGTTACTGAGCCTCTAGTTAAAAAAGAACCAGAAGATTTAAGAGATCAGGCTTGTAGTACGCTTGCTGTGAAAGATAAATCGAAACTAACACCTGATGATAAATCATTTTTTAATAGTAATTGCAAAACAAGAGATGAGGGGGATGATGAACGTAATTTTGAACCTGAAGAAGTTGCAACGCAAACAGTAGCGATCATTGGAGCAGCGGGGCGACAATTAGCAAATATTCGTTCTCGTCTTGATCGATTAAGGGTGACAAAAGGTCAGCGTGGTGTGGATATTTCCGCAGCGAGTCTTAATGTTCAAGGTTCAACTATTTCTGTTGGTTTGCTAGGTGGTGCCGCTGGTGATGATAACAGTAGCTTACTAGAAAATAGTCGCTGGGGATTTTTTGCTAATGGTGATTATGCCTTTGGTAGTGAAAATAGAGGAGATGATGGAGCCAAAAAAGGAGGGGATCGTAATTTTGACTTTAATTCAACAGGATTAACCTTTGGCGCTGATTATCGTTTTCCTAGTGAGAAAATGATTGCAGGTGCTGCGCTTGGATACAAAGACTTTGATTCTGATTTTACAACACAGAAAGGAGGAACTAGTGTTAAAGGATATAGTCTGAATGTATATGGAACCTACCTACTCTCTGATAAGGCTTATATGGACGCAACCATAGGGTTAGGTAATAATAAGCTAGATTCTCGTCGTCCTGTGAATAATGATGGGAGTAGGGGAATAGACAATCAAAGTACTTTTGCTATTGGTAAACCTGATGCGGCCGAATTCACTTTTAGTGTTGGTGGAGGTTATGAGTTTTATAAGGGTGAATGGTCATTAACACCTTATGGTCGAATGGACTATATCAAAGGAACCGTTGATGCCTATACTGAATCAGCTTCACATATTTCAGCAAAAACCTCTATGTTTAAAATTGATAAGCAGAATATCGAGTCCTTAACTTCAACCTTAGGAGTAAAGGCAAGCCGTGTTGTTAGTACCTCGAAAGGTGTTTTTGTGCCTTATGCAACGCTTGACTGGAAGCATGATTTTAAAGGAAGAGGAAGTATTTCAGGTAGTTCAATCTATCTCAATAAAGCTTTTGAAGAAAGGAATAGAAGTGAGTTTGATAGAAACTATTACAACCTCGGTGTTGGTGTTTCAGCACAGTTCCCCAAAGGAAAGTCTGCTTTCTTGAGTCTTGAGTCGAGACAAGGTGATTCTGTTGTAGAGGATACAACGGTTAGAGCCGGTTTCCGTTTGGAGTTCTAAAACAAGGTTTCACTAACGTACACTTTTAGGCTGTCAGTTTAAGAGTGTTTGGTAGTGAATATGCTAGTCTGAATAACTAGTAATATTGATAATGTTCAATAAAAAATGCCTCACTGACATGGTCAATGAGGCATTTTTTGTTGTGATGTGAGATTTTAGCTCTATGTGCTCTGTATCACAATGTTGGGAAATTTAGTGCTATAATCTTTTGCTTGAGCTGCTAAGCGTGATGTCATTGCACGTGAAATATCCTTATATAATTCAGCAATTTTTCCATCAGGATCAGAGACAACAGAAGGGTTGCCGCTATCTGCTTGTTCACGAATACTCATATCCAATGGTAGCGCACCCAAATAATCTACATCAGATTCATCAGCCATACGCTTTCCACCACCTTGTCCGAAGATATGTTCAGAGTGACCACATTCACTACAGATATGGATGCTCATGTTCTCAACCACACCTAATACAGGTACTTCAACCTTCTCAAACATTTTTAGA
>JAGLDT010000304.1 GCA_023145485.1 Cocleimonas sp.
GCATTTGCTTTATACATCCTGTATGTGTTTCCTTAATTAAAATAAATAGAAACTTTGTGTGAAATAAAGTTAGTTTGAATTATGTGTACTGTTCTTCTTATTTAATTATGTGCATATTAATCTTTCCTACATCTTTGGTAAATATGTCTGTTCTGGAGTTATCTTGTCTCGTTTTCTATAGTTGTTCCGGTGGTATGTGTTATTAACGTTAAGCAGGCTTTGAACAGAAATATCGCATAACGCAAATGATCCATTTCCAATGTCTGGTGTGAGCAACAAGCAACAGACAGCAACGACAACATCAGCGCCAACAACAACAACAACAACCAAACAGCCAACACAACAAGGAAACAAACAAACACACAAAGGCAAAAGCAACAGAACAACAACAACCAAACAGACAACACAACGACCAAACGACCAAACAAAGACAAAAGCAACAGAACAATAACAACAACAACCAACAAACAGGCACAAGCAACGACGTCAGCAACAACCAAAATAAAGCAAATAAAAAGGCAACAACAACATTAACAACAACAAGCACACGAAAGAAACAAAAACGGCAACAATATGAATTCCAGTAATATCAGTAAGAAAAACAACTTCTGGATCCAATACGTGTTTTCTTTACCATCATTACCTGAGTATTCAGTCCAAACTTCACAATTGCACTTTTACACTTTGGTGACTTCTCCTATGGTAATTTGGCGTGCTTGAATTATTACAATCATCACATGTAAACGACAGCAAATTGGACATGAAGTTTGTATCAATTAGTAGCCTCAAAGAGGCTCAGAGTGCGATATCGTCACTGCGCC
This sequence comes from Cocleimonas sp., assembly GCA_023145485.1. Taxonomy (GTDB): domain Bacteria; phylum Pseudomonadota; class Gammaproteobacteria; order Thiotrichales; family Thiotrichaceae; genus JAGLBW01. The sequence goes on from JAGLDT010000304.1 coordinate 822, forward strand.
TAACCAGCAGCGCAGGGTCCGATATCTTCACTGCGCCTCACCAACTACCCAGACTTCGATATTTTCACTGCACCACACCAACAGCGCAGAGTCCGATATCGTCACCGAGCGCCACTAACAGCGCACAAAGTCCGATATCGTCACTGAGCTTCACTAACAGCGCAGAGTCCGATATCGTCACTGCGC
>JAGLDT010000305.1 GCA_023145485.1 Cocleimonas sp.
TTTACAAAACCCTTCCAGCCATTAGCAGGGTAGGCTGAGTTGGAGCTTGCGGAAACCCAGAATTTGCAACGTTGACGGTAGCTACTCAGCCTATCAGCAAGGAGAAGCGGGTTTCATGGAGGTGTTGCAAAGCTAAACATCTCCATTTTTTTAAGTAAAAAAGTTGCACTGCTCACTATTCATCATTAATTGAAGGTGTTTTTTGCGTTGTTCGTGATCAGAAAATGCTTACTCTTTTCCAACCACATTTCCTGTCATTGCTTCTGTTGTAGGCGCAACTTTGAGTGTCATAGGCACCTTCATAGGTGTTTGAAATTGAACCTGAGTTTGAGCCTGAGCTTGTCGATGAGATTCTGCTAACGCTTTTTGTGCATTAGCAACTCGCATTGCCATTACTTCAAACTGTTTACGAATCATATCCATTTGAGCTTGTTGCTGTTCATAAGGCATGTTTGGGAACATTTGCTGTGGTTGCGGACGCCTCATTTGCTGTGGTGGCATCATTGGTATCATATTATAATAGCTATTATTCGGTGTAGGCGCATAACCGTATCCCATTGGATTCATTGCTCTCATTGGATAGCCTCCACGGTTATGATTATTTCCCCATGGCATATTCGATCCCATGCGACTGTTTGTGTTTTGTCCAGCATTAGAAGGGATGACGGGGTTACTTTGCTTATCGGTTGACACTTTGTTTTCTACCTTTGTATCCTCTTTTTCTTTGGGGGCAACACTGGTTTCAACCTTTTCAGCAGTCACCTCTTTGCTGGTACTTTCATTGGACGTATTATTGGTAGTTTGAACCGCACTTTTTTCACCTGCCATTCCCTCTACCCACTCAGCTGAGGCGGTTGTAGAAAGGACGAATAAAGCAACGACTGTTGCGGTGCTGATTGCACTGTGTAATTTCATTTGAATCTCCTGATATTATTTGGACTAACTTGTTTTTTTTATTTATATTTTATACGCTTAAATAAAGGGGTATTGTATGATAAAAATCAACGATAGAAAATAGTCAGGTTATAACTACCTATTTCGATTTTTGTTGTTGGTAATCTTTCGGCCAACCCCATTGAATAAATCCCGTTTAGGCTACTCCAAGGATATAAAAAATATTAACAAAAAATATTTAGAAAAGCGCCCGTCTTGACGTATTTATTTAATTCACTGCCCGCTATTTAATTGTTCTGTTTGAGTAAATATAGACGTTAATCTATCCAGACTCCTTGGGAATTTAGAATAAAACACAATGAAATATCAACTGCATCCCGCTTATCCGCACCTACAGCCTTTAATTGATCATATCGACGACTATTTTCAAAATGCGACACAGATATTACATGCGGAGCGTAATGAAATTCGTAGTGTGAGATTTAACGATCAGGACTATGTGATTAAGTCGTTTAAAATTCCTCATATCGTTAATCGTTTTGCCTATCGATATTTACGTTCCTCTAAAGCAGAACGCTCTTATCAATACTCATTAAAATTAGGTGAAGAAACCTGCCCTGAGCCTGTCGCTTATATTGAGCGGTTTCAATCAGTCGGGCTATCACGTAGTTATTTTATTTCCCGCCATTTTCATTACGATTTCACTATTCGCCCTTTATTAGATGATGATGCCTTTGAAGGTCGTACAGAAATATTACAAAAATTTGCTGAATTTACCTATGGGTTGCATCAGCGTGGGATATTGCATCGGGACTATTCGCCAGGGAATATTCTAATTAAAAAGTGTGTGGATAATTATCAATTTAATATTATTGATGTGAATAGAATGCAGTTTAAACGCTTAAATTTGCGGGATAGATTAACTAATTTTGCACGTTTAATGGTCGATGATACCACGATGAAAGTGATGCTGGATCGTTATGCACAGATAATCGATAAGCCACAGGATGAAATCTTAGCAAAGGCGATTGGCTACCGGGATCAGTTTGCTGATAGGCGACAGTTAAAAAATAAATTAAGAGGTCGAGGATAAGAATAACTAATTATAACCTTAAAATATTCACAATATGATAAGCTCCATCGCATGAAAAAAACTGTTTTGAAATTCCGTCGTCTGATCGCAGTAGGCATTGCCTTTGCGACCTTTTTGTTACTACTCTTTATTTTCTTTGCGACCCAAAGTATCTTAGAGGTATGGGAGCGCATACAGAGTTTACCAGAGCTGTTTTTTTATAGTTATCTTGGGGTTATTGTCGCCGTTATTGGTGCTAGTGGCTGGGTGATCAAAAATGTTCTGCGACCGAATAAAAAAGTAGAGGAAAAGAAGCAAGAAAAAATTGATCAGGAAACGGTGTTAAAAGAGCTGGATGTTGCTGAAGAAAGTGGCATGGATACGCGTGATTTACATCGCGAAATTGAAGTGCTTCAAGAGCGTAAAGAAAGTGGTTCAATTTATGTGGCGGTGTTTGGTAATGTAAGTACAGGCAAGTCATCTATTATCAAAACGCTTCTGCCAAGTGCGAAAATATTAACTGATGTGCGGGGGGGCTCCACACAGGAAATTAATGAATACACATGGACATCAAGATCAGGTGATCAGCTGGTTCTAACGGATCTACCTGGTCGTAGTGAGGCGGATGGTCATCTTGATGAGCTGGTTCATGATGAGGCGGTACGCGCACAGGTGGTTATTTATGTCACTGATTCTGACCTTACTCGAAGTCAGTTTAGCGATATTTTAACCTTGCGAAGCTATGGCAAACCGATGATTGTGGCATTGAATAAAAGTGATCGTTTTACGTTAGAAGAACAGGATTTACTGAAAAAACGTTTTTATCAACAATTTGAAAAGAAAGAAGAAGAAACAAAAAATATTCTAGAGAACATACCTGAGCAACTAGTAACAAGGAATTTACAACTTGCCTTTATTAAGTCAGGTGGCACCGAAGAGATAATAAGAATCTATCCTGATGGACGGGAAGAAAAAGTATTGCGCCCCCGCAAAGCCGATGTTTCAGCTTTGTCCAATGCGCTTCAAGAGGAAATTGATGCACAAAGTGGCTTATTAGAAAGCCTGCGTGATGCCAGTGTTTTTGTGTTGGTGAAGCAAAAACTAGATCATGAGAAAGTGTCTTTTCGACAAGAGCGAGCTCGCGCAATTGTAAAAAAATCGACACGTAATGCGGTACTCGGGGCATTAGCGTCTGTTAGCCCAGGGACTGATTTAGTGGTGCAAGGTGTGCTAGGTACGTTAATGGTCAAGAAGCTTTGTGAATTATATGAAGTGCCAATGCGAAAGCTTGATATAGAAAAATTTCTAAACTTCAGCCAAGGGCAAGTAAAAAAAAGTGTGCCCATATTATTAGCTGTTGCTGGTAATGGGATGAAAGCTTTTCCTGGCATTGGTACAGTAACAGGGGGCTTAACCCATGCGGTTGCTTATGGGTTGATTTTTGACGCGCTAGGAAAAGCGGTTGCAAAAACATTAGAAGAACGTGGGCAATTACGGGCTGCGCCTGCTGCAATAACATTTAAGGAGATGCTGAGTGAAAATTTGGAAACGCGGGCAAAATTATTTTCCAAGCTGGTTTTCGACAACAGAAAAAAATAAACAAGAAGATGCACCAATAGAAAAAAAAACAGGGGATCTTCATCTGCAACTTGCTAGGGAAAGCCTAAGCGAGCTACTCAACGATAAACGTGTACCTGAAACAATCCGTCGCTCTCTCCGAGATGATTATGAAAAACTGCGTGTGATGTTGGCTAAGCTAGAGAAAAGTCAGCTCCATGTTGCGGTGTTTGGTCGTGTGAGTGTCGGGAAATCATCAGTGCTCAACGCGCTACTTGGACGCAATGCCTTTAGTGTCAGTGTGTTACACGGTGAAACCACTGAAGCGGATATGCAAGAATGGCAAGAAATTGATGCAGGTGGTATTTATCTTATTGATACGCCTGGCATTAATGAAATCGATGGCGAAGAGCGCGAGCGTGTTGCTCATGAGGTTGCGGGGCGTTCTGATTTATTATTGTTTGTGGTCGATAGTGATCTAACTGAAGTTGAATTACAGGCACTAAAAACAGTGGCTGCCTCAAACCGTCCTATTATTCTGGTCGTCAACAAGTCGGATCAATATAACGATGATGAAATCTTAAAACTACGTAGCATCGTTCGTGAACGTGTTGCTGGTATTATTGCACCAGAAAATATTGTCTTTAGCGCTGCTCTCCCCGCAGAGCAAATTATTATTATGGTGGATGAAGGTGGCAATGAGAAAGAATCAACCCGTCGTCGTCCTGTTGATATTCTCAATTTAAAATCACGCCTATGGGATATTATCGAATCAGAAGGAAAAACATTGGCGGCGCTAAATGCCTCTTTATTTGCAGGAAATCTGAGTGAACAGGTAGGGCGACGTGTTTTAGCAACACGCAAAGAAATGGGTGCGGAAACCGTCAATATGTACTGTTTAGGTAAAGGGGTTGCGGTGGCACTTAACCCAGTGCCTCTTATTGATATTGTTGCTGCTGCTGCTATTGATGTGGGTATGGTGATTCATTTATCCAATATTTATGCGATGCCGATGTCAAAAACAGAAGCGGGAGACTTGATAAAAACCATTGCTGCACAGATGCTCTTATTATACGGCTCATTTTGGGCCATTCATTTTGCCTCCTCTGCACTAAAGATAACAACAATTGGATTATCAACGGTTATTACAGCTGCTGCACAGGGCGCAATCGCATGGTATAGCACGCTGATTATTGGTCGTGTCACTGAAGATTACTTAATAAAAGGAAAGTCTTGGGGTGAAGTTGGTCCGAAATTAGCGGTACAAAATATTCTCGATAGCCTAGACCGTGACTCGGTTATGAGCGAAGCAAAAGAAGAAATCATGCGTTATTTAAAAAAAGATAAAGGAAAATAATGAGTAAAAAAAAACTGATTCGTGTTATCGCAGCCTTAGTGGTTGCCGCTATTGCTGGTGGCTATAACTATTTAACCAGTAATACTGAGAATAACCAAAGCAATACCAAAAATAATCAAAGCACCAATCGCTCGACTGCTAATGCGCCTGATATTAAGGATCAAGCAAACGTTCTCACAAAAATTCGCATGGAAAGAGACAATACCCATGCTAGATTTTGGTTAGAAACAGAAGGCAAAGTCATTAAGTTACTTAAAGATGACACGAAAGGCAATCCACATCAAAAATTCCTGATCAAACTCGCCCCTGATATTACTTTACTTGTTGCCCATAATATTGCACTAGCAAAACGTGCGCCGATACAACAAGGAGATAATATAAAAATCCGCGCTCGCTACGAATGGAATAATCGCGGTGGCGTACTGCATTGGACACACCATGATCCCAAAGGAAAACAACAAGGTGGTTGGATTTATGCAAATGGAGCATATTATAAATAGCTTAAGGTTATAAAAAACAAGAAAAGACTATCGACAAAGCCACTAAATCGGGTAGAATGCCCGCCTCCACAGACTGTTCAAGTCTGAATATCTCTTAGCCGGAGTGGTGGAATCGGTAGACACGCGGGATTCAAAATCCCGTTTTGGCAACAAAGTGTGGGTTCAAGTCCCACCTCCGGCACCACATCTAAATATCATGGTATCAAAAACCCTTACTTTATAATCCTTTCAGAGTGTCTATTGATTCCCTGTTATCTATATTTACACCCTGATATTTACGTTAAATAGGGTATAAGCAGCAATTCAGCCTGAAAAATAA
>JAGLDT010000306.1 GCA_023145485.1 Cocleimonas sp.
CAGTTCTCTTTCACACCAATTTTTATGTCTCATGGTCAATGTGCATGCAAACATGCACGCATCAGATGCACATATTATAAATGTCAAATTGCAATTGATACAGGTAGAAAAAATGAGATACATAATATATTCAGAATTGGCCATAACATGATTTCAGGGTTAGGAGCTAGCAAGTGTCAGACTAAAGTTGTAGTTAGGATCATATATTTCTCATTAATATTTATTTAATATAAGTTATAACTGACTTAACAGAAATAATTGCTTCATTTTAGAATGCTTCAACTTGTTATGTTAACAAGATTTAATAATGTCTTACAAATAGCATCAAGATTGAACACCATTGTTATACCATCATTATTATTGTTTAAATCTGAAGTCACAAGCGTTCGGGTTTTCTTCTGACCAACTAATCTGTTCACATACACATGTAAATAAATGAAAGAATCAATGAATCATGTCCTAATATCAGGGTCACAGAATTAGAACCATCCTAAATGTTTCAGCTGCCAGGATAGTTTAGTATTTAAATTATGAGTCAACTGAGCCTTAGGTCTTCATGTTTAGCTTTCCAGTCATGAATAGTTTCATTAGTGTGTGGTGTGAATTTTGTCACAAAATTCCTGTTGCAGTTAAAATGGTTAGAGCGCAAAGAGCTGATTCGACAAGAGTTTGCCTCTCTACAGGAAACACTCACAACTCGGCAGCAGAAGCTGCTGGCTGACATGGAAGAGGTATAGTACCTGCATGTAAACTGTAATCAGTTATAAAATGTAGGACTAGGACATCTGGATCACATAATGGCAATGGCTATCCGTACAGGAAACAGTCATAACTCTGCAGCAGAAGCTGACATGGAAGAGGTAATATAGTACCAGCATGTAAACTGTAATCGGATTTAAAATGTAGGTCTAGGAGTTCAGGTGAATCCTGGATCACATACTTGCAATCAATCAGTCAATCCATCCATCCATCCATCCATCCATCCATCCATCGATTGCTTCTCTACAGCAAACAATCATAATTCTGCAGCAGAAGCTGCTGGCTGACATGGGAGAGGTATAATCGGTTTTAAAATATAGGACTAGGAGTTCAGGTGAATGTCTGTTGAAATAAGAATAGCTGGGTCACATAATGGTAATCAATCAGTCGATGGATCGATCGATCTGATTGATTGATTGGTCTATTGATTGGTTGGTGGATTGATTGATTGATTGATTGATTGATTTATCAATCGATCAATCAAGGACCTCAGGAAGGACCATAATGTGGTACACAGAAGGTAATGTAATGACGTCAAGGGTAGTCACAAATGTGCTTTGCCCTTGTTAGAGACCTGAATATATATTATACACACACACATACACACA
>JAGLDT010000307.1 GCA_023145485.1 Cocleimonas sp.
AACCTCCAATGGCAATGAATTCCAGACAAGTGGAGCAACAGGAACACGTCTGTGAACGGAAAGTGGGTAATAACACGTAGGAACACAAGCACACACACACACATATATATATATATATATATATACACACGCACGCACACACACAGAGACACACACAAACGCACGCACGCCGGCACACACGCAGGCAGGCACACATAAATACACGCAGGCACACACGCAGGCACACACACACACACACGCACGCCCCTCCTACGTACTCGTTGTTATCTCTGGAGATGTTGGTGAAGTTGATGTCGCAGCAGATGGACTCCCCGGCCAGGAAGACGGGTCCCCGCGGGAGAAAAGCCGTCACTTCAATCATCCTGACACTGACAGACCGCACGGTGCCACTGCCGCCTCGTCAGTCGGAAATGTCACACTGTCTAGTGTCAATAGAAAAAAGCAACAACAATGAACAATGCAGAATTCAGAATGGTGAAAAGAAAGGAAGGAACGATTTTGATGACTGATACATTTCCCTTGTGACTACAAACACTTGCACAGAAGTAACAACAATTATCAAAGCGAGTTTGGTGACATCAACACTTGTGATACTGATAGTGATACAGTGATAGCGAAATGATACTTTGATACCACTACTACTAGTACTAGCCTACTACTACTACTGTACTAGTACTACTATAGTCAGCAGCAGTGTAGTTGCTCTGTCAGTGTCACTAGTGTCACTGTCAGTCTGTGTGACTATGATGAGCCAACATAAATCGATTTTAATGTACATTAAAAACACCACTATAATTTTCTTCGTGAACATAGACAAATCACAAATGAAAGAACAAGTACTGACACATTTCATACGCAGATTTCGGTGGAATAGGGTCCCACGTTCAAGAATATCTGCGTACCAGTGTGCACTCTGATGTGGACAAAAACATGAAGGCGTCTGCCTCTGTGCAAAAACGTCATCACATTTTGATGTCGTGATTAAACCAAAAAGAGGCCACATCTTTGTGAATGTACAAATATGACATCAGAAGTACAATAAACAGCAATAAGACACATTAACAATCCGACACTAATAATCGATTGAAAAGTTCAAACGCTACACAGAAAGACGTTATTATATTACGACAACAAACCACATTCTGATATCAACTTTCACACTTCCGAAATCGACGACTACCCGCTCGCAAACTTTTTGCTGGAAGGAGATCGTGAACGAATGCTTTACTACAAACTGCACACTCCCTATTTTGCAGTTCGTGAAAGCAGGTTGCAATGGCTTGCGTAAGCCCCAGTGAAAGCACCACGACGCCCCGAGATTCCATTGCGGGAGTGCCGGACTATGGCTGGAGAGTGCCACTGAGCTATTCCTGCGGCCTGAAGTGTTCTCCTTTCTTCCAACCTCGCCTCCATCAGATCCCGCAGTATGTGGGGTTAAGTTTACGGTAGGTTTTGCAGTATTTTTTGGTCATTATTTCTGCATTCCCGAGAGCATGTGCACACTGTGGAATATTCCT
>JAGLDT010000308.1 GCA_023145485.1 Cocleimonas sp.
ATTGTCGCACGCAGTGGGCTATGTGTAGAATGCAAATTGTACCTTCCGCAAAGATGTGTCCCTGTTTGGCTTAAATTTCATTGAAGCAAGAATGATCGAGTGCTAGTGGAGCATGCACAGAATGCGATTTTCACGGACACTTTGTCTTGTGCTCGAAGAACATTAAGATTGTCGCACGCAGTGGGCTATGTGTGGAATGCAAATTGTGCCTTCCGCACAGATGTGTCCCTGTTTGGCTTCAACGTCATTGAAGCAAGAATGGAGTGCCAGTGGGACACACAGGGAAAACGAATCAATTCCTCGGGCACTTTGTCTTGTGCTCGAAGAACGTTATGAAGATTACTGCAAATTGCGAATTTGTCCTGTCTTCCGCATTCAAACAACTAAAATAGTCGTGAAGCTGATGTATACAGCCAGCACCTTACCCCGAGAAAACGGATATAAGTTGTGACCACATGGAAGTATGAAGGGCTTGGAAGGGAAGGAAGGTGAAGCCCTAGATAGAAGTAGAAGAATAAAGAAGGAAGATTATTTCGCGGAGAACCTTTCGTCAGGAAAGTAGCATTACAGTGAGCAAGGATGATTCTTCATCTTTCTTTCTTCTCTTTCCTCGCTTTCCTTGTTGCCCTGATATGACCTTCGCGGTTGACTGGGCGTTAAGAACCAAGTATCTATCTTCTATCTTTCCTCTCCCTTCTTGTGTAGGTTTGAGTGTTTTCAGTCCTGCAGTCACTTTTCTTGCCAGTTTTGTGACCACATACCATTAAAGTTGCCTCAAGACAAGAGCGCTTATCCGACTACTTTCTGGGTAAGACAATCTGGGTATGGGAAGTTGATGAAACAGATTCTAGTACCATTTAGCTTGCAGGGAGGAATACTATAATCCTTTCTCTATCTATTTGACGAAACGGATTAACTGATCATCCTCAGCTTACACCACAGTGCCTCCGAAAACGGACTCACTATGTTGTCAAAGGCCAGGAAGTGTAACATTGTGGATGTTGACGGTGGAAAAATTGAACTTTGTATTGTATTGTCTTTTGACTGAATGATAGTCAAACATTACGTGATGA
>JAGLDT010000309.1 GCA_023145485.1 Cocleimonas sp.
TTATGCTTCAAATACATATTGCACTTTTTCCTGCTTTTCCAAGGTTCGTTGTCTCACAAAGCGGGCATTTAATTTCTTGGTAATACATAATCAACTAAATATAGACTATTTCATAGAAATGACCCACTAGCGGAATGCTAATGAAAGGGGAGTCACGTCACTAAAAAATTATCCTATTTTCTTTTGCGAATCTGATAAAATCGCCTGCTTTCTTATTTTTATTAGCGATTATGATAAGAAGAAAACAACCTGAATTCAGGTAATAATAATGATTCTATCTACCTATTGCGTTTCCTGTTTTGATGATTGGAAAATGCACTAGGATTCCCAAGGGAGCTTCGATTTGTGAAAAAAATTAGCCTTCGTGGTGCGCGTACGCATAATCTTAAAAATATTGATCTTGATTTACCCCGTGATAAGCTCATCGTGATTACAGGTTTGTCGGGTTCTGGGAAATCTTCACTCGCTTTTGATACCATTTTTGCTGAAGGTCAACGCCGTTATGTGGAATCGCTTTCTGCTTATGCGCGCCAATTTTTATCGATGATGGAAAAGCCTGATTTAGACCATATTGAAGGCTTATCGCCCGCTATTTCTATTGAGCAAAAAACCACGTCGCATAATCCGCGTTCTACCGTGGGAACAATCACCGAGATTTATGATTATCTGCGCTTACTGTATGCGCGTGCTGGACAACCGCAGTGTCCAACGCATCATCAGGAGTTAGAAGCGCAGACAGTGAGCCAAATGGTGGATGCTGTGATGGCATTGCCTGAGGGCAGTAAGTTAATGATGCTGGCGCCTGTTGTGCGTAATCGAAAAGGTGAGCATGTTAATTTATTTAAAGACATGAAAGCACAAGGTTTTCTGCGTGCGAGAGTGGATGGTGTCGTTTATGACTTGGATGATGTGCCTGCATTAGCGCTACGAAAAAAACATACGGTTGAGATTGTGGTGGATCGTTTTAAAGTACGTGCTGATTTGCAATTACGCCTAGCTGAATCATTAGAAACCACCTTACGTTTAGCCGATGGTCTAGCGCGTATTGCTCCGATTGATGAATCTAGTGATGCCGAAGAATTATTATTCTCAGCTAACTATGCTTGTTCATTGTGTGGCTATTCCCTACAAGAACTAGAGCCTCGTTTATTTTCTTTTAATAGTCCAAGTGGTGCTTGTCAGACCTGTGATGGTTTGGGTGTGCATCAGTTTTTTGATGTTAATCGTGTGGTTTCCAAGCCTAAATTAAGCTTAGCCAATGGCGCAATTCGTGGCTGGGAAAAGCGCAATGCTTATTATTTTCATATGATCGATTCATTAGCAAAAACCTATGACTTTGATATTGAAACACCGTATGAAAAGCTCCCTAAAAAAATCCAAAAAATCATTTTATACGGCAGTGGACGCAAGAAAATAGATTTCACCTATGTGGGACAAAAAGGGCAAACCTTTCAACGTACCCATGCCTTTGAAGGCATTGTGCATAATATGGAGCGACGTTATAAAGATACTGACTCCAATGCGGTGCGTGAAGAACTGACCAAATATATGTCGCGTGAACAATGTCCGACCTGTGATGGGGCGCGTTTAAATGAATCTGCACGCAATGTTTTTATTACCGATAAAGATTTATCAGAAATTACAGCGATGTCGATTGGCGATTGCTTTCATTTTTTTGAGCAATTAGACCTGCCAGGAAAGCAGGGAAAAATTGCAGATAAAATTGTGCGTGAAATTAAATTACGCCTAGAGTTTTTAGTCAATGTTGGGCTGAATTATTTAACCCTAAGTCGTAGCTCAGAAACACTGTCAGGTGGTGAAGCGCAGCGGATTCGACTAGCTTCACAGATTGGCGCAGGTTTAG
>JAGLDT010000031.1 GCA_023145485.1 Cocleimonas sp.
CTGTATTCTGACCAACTCCAGAGGCTTTCAAGGCGAAATGTCATTAAGCCATGATTACCCTCAGGCATATCGGTGCGATCACCCTGTTTACGTTTTTTCTGCTTTTGTTGCTGCTTTTTACTTCTGGGTGCTTCTTCAAGATCGGGGTCTTCGGGGGGCTTGTTGGTTTGGAATTCAATCGTCGGTGGCGCAGGATGTAACCATAATGACACAGGTTGCGGGGGACGCTTGGCAAAGGTTAATTGCACGCTACTAACTGAATCTTTTAAGGCAGAGCAAATGCCTTTTTCCTGCATTGCCTCATCATCTGGCAAACTGGATAAAGCAGGTCGCTGCTTTAAATGTGCTTCCAGCAGTGCTTTATAACGATTTTTTAAACCGGGCCAAATTTCTAATGTTTTAAGCGTGCGGTATTGATTGCGACTAATCCAATCTTTAGCACCTGATTCAGAGGCATCAATCACCGAGAGTGCCGTTAGCCATAAATACAGATCAAGATTGAGTTGTTTGGTGGGGAATAAAGCAATGCTTTCGGGCAATCGAAGCGTTTCATCATCACGCCATGCGTATTCTATTTTATTGCCCATACCTGCAATGCGCTGTAGCACTGAACGTCGTGCGTGAAGATCGGTTTCAGTGGCATTTTTAATTTGCAAACCGCCTTCTCCCCCTAAAGCGCGAAAGAAGATACCCGCCGTGTGGCGAATATCGTCCAAATAAACCGTTGCTTCAGGGTAACTTTTATCGGCTCGTTTGGTAATAAAACGATGCCATGTCGAACCGACTATTTCTTCTAACATGAATTATTCCACTTCTTAAATAAGGATGAATTTTGGCTTCCTCTTAATTCCCAGATTTCTATTTGGGAACATAATCTGGAAATTCCACTTCCATAGCACTGTATCGAAATAGAATTTCTAAACAGCGTTACCAAATGGAATTTGGTAACGAGACTACGAGACTACGAGACTAATTAATCAAAATGTGGCACTAATAGCACCATTGCACCGCAGAAAATAACCAATGCTATAAAAAAGATGATAAATCGTTTTTGGCGTGATTCTGCGTGATCTGGGGCTAATGGAATGCCACAACTCGGGCATTCTTGATTTTCTGCTTTTAGTTCTCCGCCACAGTGTTTGCAACTTAAATTGCTCATGATAATGCCGTCCATTTAGCGATGGTTTCAGGGAATAAATACACTAAAATAATCAAGGTGGGAATCACATAAAAATAGAGCCGCATTAAGGTTCGCAGTACTTTATTGGCATGGCGTAGTTCCATAAAGTGATCGACAATAATGCGCCCTTTAATGGCTAATACTGCCGCCATAATCGCAATACTGCTAAATCCTGGTGTGGAACGTTCGGCCATATAAGCACTGAATAATGTCAATGTAATCAGAAACAGCCACAGGTAATCAATCGGTTTTATTTGAGAAAAATTCATATTAGCGGATCACGTATAAAAGAGGGAAAATAGTAATCCATGCAAGATCAATCATATGCCAATAAAGGGCGATATTGATTAATCCTTCATGCTCGTCTTTAGTGTAAATACCCGTATTAATGCGGTAAATCACCCACACAATAGCTGCACTGCCCCAGCCTACGTGTAAAAAGTGATTGAAAGTGACGTAGTAATAAACACCGTAAAAAATATTGGTTTCAGTATCTAACCCTTGAGACGTATTCCACTGGTATTCAAAATATTTGATGATTAAATACAGTACACCGCAAGCCACTGCGCCCCAAAGCCATTGCGCGCTGGCTTTGGGTTTGTTATTTCGCATCGCCATCACGGCTCTGATCACGAAGAAACTGCTGGTGAGCATAATGAGTGTATTCGCTGTGCCTGCAACGGTGCTAAGGCGAGTGGGGCCGTCATAGAAAAGTTCGGGGTTATGTACTTTAGCCAGAAAGTAAACGATAAACATAATCGCAAACTCACTCATCTCGGCTAAAATTGCTGCCCAAATCGCCCAGCTTCCTGGAATATCACCGATTTTTTCTCTAAAAGATAAAGAGGGTTGTTGAGTCGCTTCTGGCATTATTTTTAGTACTCATTGTTTATTTATAGTCTTTCATATAAATAATCTCTCGTAGGGG
>JAGLDT010000310.1 GCA_023145485.1 Cocleimonas sp.
GCACGGTTTGCATCATCATGCTCCAAGAAGGGAATTAATGAAGCGGCAACCGATACGATTTGCTTGGGAGAAACATCCATATATTGAATTTTTTCAGGTCTTGATGACATGAAATCATTCAATTCACGAGCAGAGATCATATCAGCAACAAACTCACCCTTTTCATTTACATCAGCACTTGCCTGAGCAATAACAAAGCGAGATTCTTCAATCGCTGATAAATACTCAACATCATCTGTTACTTTCCCATCCACTACTTTTCTATACGGTGTTTCAAGAAAACCATAGTCATTTGTTTTTGCAAAGACTGCTAATGAGTTAATTAGACCAATATTCGGTCCCTCGGGTGTTTCGATAGGACAAACACGGCCGTAATGGGTTGGATGCACATCTCGAACTTCAAAACCTGCACGTTCGCGCGTTAAACCACCAGGACCTAACGCTGAAATACGACGTTTATGCGTTACTTCTGACAATGGGTTGTTTTGATCCATAAACTGAGATAACTGACTGGAACCAAAAAATTCTTTTACCGCAGCAGAAACAGGCTTTGCATTGACCATATCCTGTGGCATTAAACCTTCACTTTCTGCTGCCGTTAAACGTTCTTTAACGGCACGCTCAACACGCACTAAGCCAATACGAAAAGCATTTTCTGCCATTTCACCAACGCTTCGTACACGTCTATTGCCTAAGTGATCAATATCATCGACCACACCCAGACCATTACGAATATCAACCAATGTTTTAAGCCCATTAACAATATCCGAAGGTGCTTTCCCATTCGCTTCTAATTCTCGATATTGTTCCCCATATTTTTCTACTAATGCTTTTGATGCAGCATCTTTTCGTGCACTCAAATAATTAAGATCAAATAAAATGGAAGGACCTGTTTCTTCAGTGTACTCTAAACGGCGATTGAATTTCATTCGACCAACCGCTGACAAATCATAGCGTTCTTCAGCAAAGAATAAATTGTGAAAAAGATTTTCAGCCGATTCTTTTGTGGGTGGTTCGCCAGGACGCATCATACGATAAATTTCAACCATTGCGTCCAGTGGTGTTTCTGTGGAATCAATATTTAAGGTATTAGAAATAAAAGCGCCACAATCTAGCTCATTCGTATAAATAACATTAAATTCTTTAACACCATTCAGACGCAATAATTCTATCACTTCCTCTGTTAGCTCAGCATTTGCAGCTACTAATAGTTCACCCGTTGATTTATCAATAA
>JAGLDT010000311.1 GCA_023145485.1 Cocleimonas sp.
TTACTTTTTCAATTGGCTTATAGGCTGATGGTGTTTCATCAATGACACTTTCATCTACTCGACATTCCACACCCGCAACGGCTTTTTTATGTTCATCGAGTGTCACTAATTTTCTAGCAGCAGTACGCGACATCACACGTCCTGCGCCATGGCTACAGCTACAAAAGCTATCTTCATTACCGAGACCACGCACGATAAACGATTTTGCACCCATGCTTCCAGGGATAATTCCCATATCACCTTTACGCGCTCTTACTGCGCCTTTTCGTGTTACCCAGACATTTTTACCAAAGTGATGTTCGTGACTAATGTAGTTATGATGACAATTCACCGCTTCTTCTTCGAGGGTAAACGGCACGGGAATTTCATCCTGCAAGGCATCCAGTACACGTGCCATCATCACCTCACGGTTAATACGTGCATAATCTTGCGCCCATGCGACAGATAAGGTGTATTCACGAAACATTTTTGATCCTTCGGGAATATAGGCTAAATCTTTATCAGGCAATTGGATAAAATAACGCTCCATATCTTTTTTTGCCTGCTCGATAAAATAAGACCCAATACGATGCCCTACACCACGTGATCCGCTGTGTAGCATGACCCAGACATCATCAGATTCGTCCAGACAGACCTCGATAAAATGGTTTCCTGAACCCAGTGTTCCCATATGTTTAATATTATTGGTCTTTTTGAAAATTGGAAATTTATCACACATCGTTTGAAACGCGTCATCCAAAGGTTTCCAAGCATTAAGCACATCGTTCGGAATTTCTCCCCAGCTTCCTGTATCTCGTTTTCCACGAATCATGACACGTCCATGCGGTACAGCTCGTTCAATATGGCTTCTTAGTAATGCTAAATTATCAGGCAGTTGATTGGCAACTAAGCTAGTTTTCACTGCCATCATTCCGCATCCCAAATCGACTCCGACAGCAGCAGGAATAATCGCCCCTGTGGTTGGAATCACACTGCCAATGGTTGCCCCTGCGCCCAAATGCACATCGGGCATTGCAGCAACCCATTTATGAATAAACGGTAATCGTGCGGTATTTAAGAGCTGTTGCTTGGCATTCTCATCAAAGGGTACGCCACGCGTCCATGTTTTTACGGGAAAGTGTCCTTTTTCGTGTAGTACT
This sequence comes from Cocleimonas sp., assembly GCA_023145485.1. Lineage (GTDB taxonomy): Bacteria > Pseudomonadota > Gammaproteobacteria > Thiotrichales > Thiotrichaceae > JAGLBW01. The sequence goes on from JAGLDT010000311.1 coordinate 1,140, forward strand.
TCATAAGCGCTTGTTGTCATTTTTATTTACCTTTTTTGATTTACAGTCATTTTTTTGCAATCCCTGTGCCAAGTTTTTATTATTTTTAAAAAATATTCATATCTATTTGTTTTTAATAAATTAAACTTTTATATGGTTTTTAAATAAGATTTATTTGAAATAGACAGCTATTATAATAATTATCAAAAAGGATAGAAAAATATCATAATGAATAATGTCATTATAGGCGTGCTAGGAGCAAGATTAGATCATGGTGGATTAGGTAATCGACGTTGGAAACGATGGCGACCGAATATATCCATGCTATTACAGCAAAGTATTGAGATTAGTGAGTTCATCTTAATTTATCATGAAAATGAAATTGAGCTGGCAGAATTAACGTTAGCTGATATGGCTAAACTATCACCTAATACTAAAATGCATAGCCATCAAGTTGATTATGCAGACCCTTGGGATTTTGAGCAGGTTTATTCTCAATTGCATGATTTTACACGTCAGCAAAATTTTGATGCAGAAAAAAATAATTATTTAGTCCATATCACCACAGGAAC
>JAGLDT010000312.1 GCA_023145485.1 Cocleimonas sp.
CCAATGGTTCCAGCTCAATGGCATCGGTTTGTGGCAGTAGTTTAGCCCTAATGGATGCAGGTGTGCCGTTACAAGCACCCGTTGCAGGAATTGCGATGGGCTTGATTAAAGAAGGCGAGCAATTTGCGGTACTTTCAGACATCATGGGCGATGAAGATCATCTAGGCGATATGGATTTTAAAGTCGCAGGTTCAGAAGATGGCATCACTGCATTGCAGATGGACATTAAAATCGATGGTATTACCGCTGAGATTATGAAATCTGCCTTAGAACAAGCGAAAGGTGGACGTTTACATATCTTAGGTGAAATGAACAAAGCCTTATCAGAAACTCGTGAAGAAATGTCTGATTATGCGCCGCGTATTATTACCTTTAAAATTGACCCAAGTAAAATTCGTGAAGTGATTGGTAAAGGCGGTGCCACTATTCGGGGTATTACCGAACAAACAGGCGCAAGCGTTGATTTAACCGATGAAGGTATTGTAAAAGTTGCCTCAGTTGATAAAGCGGCGGGTGAAGAAGCGCGACGTATTATTGAAGAAATTACCGCCGAAGTTGAAGTGGGTAAGATCTATGAAGGTAAAGTGGCACGCTTAATGGATTTTGGTGCCTTTGTCACCATTTTGCCAGGTAAAGACGGCTTAGTACATATTTCACAAATTTCAGACGAACGTGTTGAAAAAGTCAGCGATAAATTGACCGAAGGTGAAATAGTTAAAGTTAAAGTACTCGAAATTGATCGTCAAGGTCGCGTCAGATTGAGCATGAAAGCGATTGAAAAAGACGAGGCATAAGCTTTTATAAACCACTAAAACTAAAGTAAAAGAAGGGGTATAGTGATATGCCCCTTTTTTTATGGTTGGAGAGTCTTTAATGTTAAGTCTTTTTGGAATGTGTTTTATTTTTTGACCAGTTTTTTTTATTTGAATTGATTTTAGGTTTACCACTGGGTCGGCGCTGTCCATCTCGATGTGCAACTTTTGGCTTTTTCGGTTTTTTAGGTCGATGTGGGCGCAAATCTAATTTGGATTCAGGTAAAGAATGGACAGGTTCAAAACCATCAATTAATTTTCGAGTCAGTAGGGTTTTAATTAAGCGCTCAATATCCCGTAATTGTTTCGATTCATCCGCACACACTAATGAAACCGCTTCCCCTGTTGAGCCTGCACGTCCTGTGCGCCCAATCCGATGAATATAATCCTCAGAGATATTAGGCAGTTCAAAATTAACCACATGTGGCAATTCAACAATATCAATTCCCCGTGCCGCAATATCCGTTGCCACCAATACACGTACTTTTCCCGTTTTAAAATCAGCCAATGCACGCGTTCGTGCACCTTGACTTTTATTACCATGAATAGCAGATGCTCTAATACCATCGTTATCCAAGCGTTTTACCAACCGATTTGCACCATGCTTAGTCCGCATAAAAACTAACACTTGTTGCCAGTTGTTATTACGCACCAAATGGCTCAGCAAGGCTGTTTTCTGACTTTTATCCACTTCAAAAACAGCCTGTTTAACCGTTTTAGCGGTAGTATTTCTAGGACTTACTTCAATAGTGACGGGTTGATGCAATAATCCTTCCGCAAGTGAGCGGATTTTTCCTGAAAAGGTGGCGGAAAAAAGCAGATTTTGCCGTCTACGAGGCAATAAAGCAATAATTTTGCGTATGTCATGAATAAAACCCATATCCAACATACGATCTGCTTCATCAAGCACTAGCACTTCTAAATGATCAAATCTCAACGCATTTTTACTGTAAAGATCAAGTAAACGACCAGGGGTAGCTACCAATATATCCACCCCTCTGCGTAAACGCATCATTTGAGGATTTATTTTTACACCACCAAAAACTACCGTCGATGTTAAGGGTAAATATTTACCATAGGTCGTAATACTGGCTTCAACCTGAGCCGCTAACTCACGCGTAGGGGTAAGCACTAAAGCACGCACTTGGTTAGCACCTGCTTTGCGCCCTTGAGATAAACGATGCAATAAAGGTAACGTAAAACTAGCAGTTTTACCCGTCCCCGTTTGCGCCGCTGCCATAATATCATTACCTTTTAAAACGGCAGGAATACCCTGTGCTTGAATCGGCGTTGGTTTATCATAGCCCTGCTCTTTGATAGCACGTAGTAAGGAGTCGGAAAGGTCAAGCGAGGAAAATGTTGTCATTCAATAATACTTCAGTAAAAACTAACAATTAGAATCAAGCACACAACGAATCATCTCATCCGTTATTTGATTAGATGGTTGTGATAATGAAGTGGAACTACCCCTAGAATGGCTTGCAGAGCTGATACTATTCTTTTTAGTTATACCACTGTTTTCTTTTCTAGCACTTTTTTGTCTTCTATTTAACGCCTTTGCTCTGCGCCTTTGCTTAGAAGTACTTAATCCGCCCAACATATCATCAACAACAGAATGTCTCAGTTGACGCGCTAGATGGCGGGGTGTTTTTCCCTCACTATTTCGTATATAAGGTGCCGCACCCTGCCTTATTAATAACCGTGTTGCACGTGTATGCCCAAAACGTGCTGCATGATGCAAAGGAGTCCAACTTTTATTAGTGCTAGCATTAACTTTTGCCCCTCCGCTTAGCAAAGTATTCATAATGCCATCATATCCTTTAGCAGCTGCTTCATGCAATGCTGTTACGCCAACACTATCCCTAGCATTCACCATAACATGCTTATCAATAAGCTTTTTTACCAAACCTCCCATACCACGAGCAACAGCACGCTGTAATAAAGTTGAACCATTTGCATAGCGACCATTAGCAGATGCCCCACGATCAAGTAGTTCAATTGCTAACTGTTGTTGTCCTCTATTAATTGCATATTGCAAATAGGTCATATTCTCTCGATCCATTCTGCCTCGTCCAGAAGCTCCTCGCTCAAATAAATATCTAGCAACCATTAAATTACCGCGAAAAACAGCAGCTTCAATGGGAACATTGCCATCTTTATTGCGCACATTAACATTAGCCCGTCGTTGTAATAAAAATTTAATATGAGCAAGGCGATTGAGGTATACAGCGTTATAAAGGAAAGATTGCCCTCGATTATTCAGCGCATTGACACTTGCACCCTCGTCATACCAACGTTGCACTTGTGGCATATCATTTCTTTGTAATGATAAACCTAAATTAAGATCAAAATTAGAGTTTCTTGCAGGATGACGTAATTTTACCGCTGGATCATAAGGAAGATATAAACGCTTTTTAGGTGCTTTCTCTTTTGCTTTTGCTTTTGTAGGAGTTGCTGCAGTAACAGAAGAAACACTGGAAATAAGAAAAGAAGTAGTGACGATACAGCAAACCAAGGTGATCCATTTTACCATTTTATTATCCTTAAATTAGAGGAGATTTCCATAAAAAACAGCAACAGATCTAGGGGGAATCTTAGTCAAAAATCTGTACGCCCACAGTAATAATGCGACTATAGCATAACATTTATTAATCTTAAAAATTCAACAAAGCTCAAAAATCCCTCAATTACAGATGTAAAATTTATTATATAATGGCTATATTCACCCCTGCTTTTGAGGCAATTTTAATAAAATGGGGGAAGGAAGTATCAACATTAGCGCAATCATTGATCGTAATACTGCCACCAGCACATAAACCCGCCATTGCAAAGGCCATTGCAATACGATGATCCCCATGACTATCAATCTCTCCTGCACCCAAACTACCGCCATTAATAATAATCCCATCAGGCGTAGGTGTGACATCGGCACCACAGGCAAGTAGGCCATCTGCCATCACTTGAATACGATCACTTTCTTTCACCCTTAATTCTTCTGCACCCGTTAAAACGGTTTGCCCTTCTGCAAAACAAGCCGCAACAAAGAGAGAGGGAAATTCATCAATTGCTAAGGGGACTAAGGCTTCTGGAATTTGAATCCCTTTAAGCACGGCAGAACGAATACGAATATCCGCCACAGGTTCTCCACCGACTTCCTTTTGATTAGAAAGTGTGATGTCCGCCCCCATTAATTTTAAAATATCAATCACACCCGTTCGAGTTGGATTCACGCCCACATGCTCAAGGGTTAAGTCAGAACCTTGTGCAATACTCGCACCGACCATGAAAAAGGCGGCCGATGAAATATCTGCGGGTACATCGATATTACAAGCGGTTAACTCACCACCACCTTGCAGTGACATATAGTTACCGTCTGTGATTACCTCATAACCAAAGCCACGTAACATACGCTCAGTATGATCCCTCGTTACTGCTGGCTCTGTCACTGACGTTTGTCCCTCAGCGTATAAACCCGCCAATAAAACCGCTGATTTCACCTGTGCGCTGGCAACGGGCAAATCATAATGAATCCCTGCTAATTGATGATCGCCTAGAATAGAAAGCGGTGGTGTACCGCTTTCCCTCGTTGTAATACTCGCACCCATCTGCTCCAGTGGACGCGTAATCCGACGCATTGGACGCGTAGAAAGTGAGGCATCACCCGTTAATACAGAGCCAAAATTCTGCCCCGCCATAATGCCTGTTAATAAACGCATCGCTGTACCAGAATTCCCCATATCCAAAGCAACCTCAGGTGCTTTTAAACCCAGCATTCCTACACCGTGAATGGTGACATGACCACTTTCAGGGCCTTCAATTTCTACCCCCATTTCACGGAATGCTTTAATCGTTGCCAAACAATCTTCACCGTTTAAAAAGCCACTGACCTTAGTTGTCCCTTTCGCTAATGCACCCAACATAATCGAACGATGTGACATTGATTTATCACCCGTTACACGGATTGATCCTGTTAGTTTTCCATTGGGTTTTGTTATAAATATAATATTTTCGCTCATTCGTTTTGAATCTCTAATTTAAATCTAAATATGCTTATCGCGCTCTGTTTTAGCACGAGTAAAGGCTTCTAGCAAAGCTTCACTCTCTTCATTGCTAATCAGTTGGGATAAATTTGAAAGGTTTTGTTGATAATCATCCAATGCCGACAAGATGGCTTGTTTATTTTCAAGGCAAATATCACGCCACATCACAGGATCACTGGAGGCAATACGGCTAAAGTCTTTAAACCCACCTGCGACATAGTGAAACACCTTATCACTTTGCGCTGATTCAGCCAGACTATTGACAAAAGAAAAAGCCAATATATGCGGTAAATGGCTGGTGGCAGCTAGCACTGCATCGTGTTGTTCTACTTCCAAACTTTCCACCTCAGCCCCTGCGACCTGCCACATTTCACGCACACGCTGAATCGCATCGAGGTTGGTATGTTCTAAGGGGGTTAAAATCACTTTATGGTCAACGTATAAATCAGCCAATGCAGCTTCTACGCTGCTTTTTTCACGTCCTGCAATTGGATGGCCTGGAACAAATTGTGCGGGAATTTCACCAAATACTGCTTTAACCGCCGCAATCACACTGCCTTTAGCACTGCCTGCATCCGTCATCACCGCCTTTTCTTCAATATGATCCGCAATACTCGCAAATACCGTCTGCATAGCACCCATTGGCACTGCAACCAAAATCATATCCGCTCCTTTAACCGCCTCCGCAGGGTCTAAGGTATAGCGATCAATTACACCTAAATCCACCGCCCGTTGCAAATGCTTAGAATTACGACTGCATCCCACCACCTGCTGACAATAGCCAGCTTCTTTTAAAGCCAACGCCAATGAACCGCCAATTAAACCGACACCAAAAATAGTGAGCTGTTGAATCATTATTATCCTTAAAAAATCACGGGGTTATACTGTGGAATTAGCTTGGATCATAAAAACGCAGCCAACACTTTATCCAAAGCAACTAAACAACGTGTGTTTTGCTCGGCTGTACCAATGGTAATACGCAGATGATGAGGCAATGCATAATTACCAACAGGACGCACAATCACGCCTTCACGCAATAAAGCATCATAAACAGGCATCGCATCTTGCCCCATGTTGATAGTGATAAAATTACCAACAGTTGGCATAAAAGATAGCTCGCGTTGTTGGCAAGCCTCTCGCCAAAAGGCTAGTCCTTGACGGTTAATATCAGCACATTGTTTGACGTGTTCATCATCGTTTAAAGCGGTTGTCGCGGCGACTAAAGAGAAGCTGTTAACATTAAAAGGTTGACGCACGCGGTTTAATAGATCTGCAATTTCTTCACTGCAAACCGCATAACCCACACGCAGACTCGCGAGACCGTAAATTTTAGAGAAGGTACGGGTGACGATTAAATTGGGATAGTCATCTAACCATTGCAAGGTATCAGGGTAGTCGGCTTCATTGACGTATTCAAAATAGGCTTCATCCATCACCACTACAATCGCTTTTGGCACTTGATCCATAAAGGTTTTTAATGCTTGTCGATCTAACCATGTACCTGTGGGATTATTTGGGTTAGCAATAAAAACAACCCGCGTTTTTTCGCTAATGAGTGCCAACATAGCGTCTAAATCATATCCATAAGGCATTGATTCATGGTCAACAGCAAAGGCAGGCGCTATTTTACTCACCGCACCGACTGCCTGCGTTGCAATGGGATACACTGCAAAAGCGTACTGTGAGAAAATAGCTTCTCGCCCTTGGCATAAAAACACCCGTGCAATCATATCTAATACATCGTTAGAACCATTGCCTAGGGTAATTTGCTCTTGTTGTACATCCAGCTTTTTCGCTAATGCCTGTTTGAGAATAAATCCATTGCCATCAGGGTAGATTTCAACGTCTAACTCATCCGCTTTCAGTGCTTTTAAAACGCGTTCACTCGGCCCCATTGGGTTTTCATTTGAGGCTAGTTTAAGGATATTACTAATGCCTAATTCACGCTCTAGCTCTTCGACTGGCTTTCCTGGCAAATAAGGATTGAGTCCTTGAACGCCTGATACAGCAAGGTTTAGAAAGGTGTTTTTCATTTTATTTATTTCTTATTTATTTATGTATCAATTCGTTATAGTAGCAAACATGACTTTCTTGAATAAACTCTTGCAAAGAATCAGAAGAGGACACATTCATATTTGCCATACATTTCCTTACAGAATTGCCTTAGGATAAGAACCTAGCACACGAATTAACTCTGCTTCTTGCTCTAATTCCACTAAAGCAGCTTGTACACTTTCATGATCAGCATGCCCATCAATATCCATAAAAAAGAGGTATTCCCAATTAGTGTCCTTAGAGGGGCGCGATTCAATACGCGTCATATCCAAACCATAATTTTTTAACGGCTTTAAAAGACGATACAAAGCCCCTGATCTATTTTTTGCAGAAATTAATAAGGTTGTTTTATCCTCTCCGCTGGGTTCAATTTTTTGATCGCCAATGACTAGAAAACGAGTAGTATTATTGGGGTTATCTTCAATATTTTCTTGTAGCGTGTGCAATTTATACAGCTCTGCCGCAACCTGCCCTGCAATTGCGGACGCATTGTGCTCCGCTTGCACTCTACGCGCACCTTCTGAATTACTAGAAACAGAAAGACGCTCTGCATTAGGGACATTCGCATCTAACCATACGCGACATTGTGCTAACGATTGCTGATGTCCGTAAACCGTTTTTATTTCGTTATAGGTCAAAGCATTGGAATGACACATCAAGCTATGATGAATCGGCAGGTGGATTTCACCGCAAATTTTTAACGGTGATTGTACGAACAAATCAAGCGTATGAGAGACAACGCCTTCAGTAGAATTTTCAATTGGTACTACGCCATAATCAACCGTACCCATTTCAACCTCACGGAACACCTGTGAAATAGTAGCAAGTGATAGCATTTTCACCCCATCACTAAAATGCTTTTGCGCTGCCCCCTGGGTATAACTGCCTTCAGGACCAAGATAAGCAATGCGCAAGCACTGTTCTAAACCAAGACATGAAGAAATAATAGAACGATAAATACGGGTAACTTGCTGATCTTTAAGTGGCCCTTGATTAATATCCACCATACGACGCAGTATCTGCGCCTCACGCTCAGGCCGATAAAAGTTAATATCTATTTCACCCGCCTTACGTTTTACTTTACCGACTAACTCCGCACACTTAGCCCGTTCAGAAAGCAATTCCAGAATTTTTGTATCAAGAGAATCAATACGTTTTCGTATATCTAAGAGGGTTATTTCAGGTAAAGTACCATCGCTCATTCATAGCCACCAGTTGGAAAACAGACAAGGTTGCTAATTATAGCCTAAATTTTATAAGTCTTGGGAAGGCAAGCGAAAAAAGACAGAAGCGTCAACTACCCCTGAGCTAAAGAC
>JAGLDT010000313.1 GCA_023145485.1 Cocleimonas sp.
TAGCCAATCACTAATGGCCAACTCTGCTTTAACCCCCCAATAAAGACCATACTATTTTCTCATTTTGATTGATGAAAAGAACGTCCTTACTTCATCGTAACTAATTCTTCTGCACTGACAGGGTGTATCGCAATGGTGTCATCGAAGTCTTGTTTGGTTGCACCCATACGAATAGCAACTGCAAAACCTTGTAACATTTCATCGGCTCCTAGTCCCATAATATGGCAACCGATGATTTTTTCTTCTTCACCTAACACAATTAATTTCATTACTGTTTTGACTTTATTGCGGGTCATTTGATGATAGAGCGGTACAAAACTGGTTTGATAGATTTTAATTTTATCACCGTATTCATCATGTGCTTTTTCTTCACTCATGCCAATCGTGCCAATCGGTGGGTGGGTAAACATGACGGTTGCGATATTGTCATACGACATTTTTCGCTCAGGTTTACCACCGTATAGACGATCACCTAAACGTCTACCTGCTGCAATAGCAACAGGTGTTAGTGGCGCTTTACCAATAATATCACCCAATGCATAAATTCCATCTACGGTGGTTTTTTCTTCATCATCAACGATGACCATGCCACGCGGATCGAGTTCTACATTGGTATTTTCTAAGCCAATATTATCAGTATTAGGAATGCGACCTATTGCCCAGATTAAGGCATTTACATTATCAATTTGGCTGCCATCTTTAAAGTGGATGGTGAGATTATTATCTGCAATTTTTTCTATTTTTGAGATAATGCCATCATCATTCAACGTAATACCGTCGCTTTCCATTTGCTTGCGAAGTGCTGTTTGAATGGTAGAATCAAACCCTTCTAAAACTGGCCAACCTTGATGCAATACTGAAACATCAGAACCCAATCCATTCATTAACATCGCAAATTCTAAGGCAATATAACCGCCCCCTACCACAACAACTTTTTGTGGCTGAACCTCATCTAAATCTTCAAAAAAACCATCGGATGTTAAACCGTGTTCTGCACCGTCTATATCCGTTGGGATGATGGGGCGACCACCTGTTGAGATCACAATATGATCAGCAGTGTAACGCTCACCATCAACGTCTAAGGTTTTATTATCAATAAATTTAGCAAAGCCTTCGATAACGTCTACTTTTGATTCTATTAAATAATCATGATACCAATCAATAATGCCACCGATAAAATTCTCTCGCTTAGTGACTAATTTTTCCCAATTAAGAGCACCAATTTTGACATCAAAACCATAATCTTGCCCATCATGGAGTGCATGTGCAACCGATGCGCCATACCACATCACTTTTTTAGGAACACAGCCTACATTAACGCAAGTGCCTCCTAGCTCGCCCGCTTCGATAACGGCTGTCTTAGCACCATAAGCGGCCGCTCTTTCTGCTATCGATAATCCACCGCTACCTGCGCCAATGGCGATAACATCAAAGTGATTACTCATATTTTTTTCCTATTTCTATTTATTTAGTCATTGGATAGTTGCTGAATTACTTATAAAAGACAAGGTCAAGCAACTATCTGTTGTTATCTCTATTCTGAAGCAAACCATTCTTCTAGGTCACTTGATCCACCGACTAAATCGCCATCGATAAAGATCTGTGGAACCATACTGCCTGCTGAGATCGCTCGCAAGGTTAGATCAGTATAGTCTCTACCTAATAATAATTCTTCAAACTCCACCCCTTCAGCGCGTAATTTTTCTTTCGCTTTGGCACAAAATGGACAGCCTGAGCGTGTGAAAATAGTGACATTAAGTGGACGTTTAGCATCGGGAGCAATATATTCTAACATCGTGTCGGCATCAGACACTTCAAATGGGTCGCCTGGATTATTAGGCTCAATGAACATTTTATCAATGACACCATCTTTTACCAACATCGAATAACGCCATGAACGTTTACCAAAGCCAAGGTCTTTTTTATCAACAAG
>JAGLDT010000314.1 GCA_023145485.1 Cocleimonas sp.
AGAAGAATTAATAGCCATATGTTGGGAGTCCGATATTTAGCCAAAATAGGGGGGGCGACAGGCTAGCAGCCTCCCCCCCGTATTGTTTCTTTATTTGCTGTGATTGGATCCATAATTGTTCTTTGTCATTGCCTGCTATTTCGATTCTTTATAATCTCCTACTCTCTCTAGGTGTATATACGGTCACTTGAGTATTTTGGGTATTATAAAAAACATAAATAGGGTTAAGGGTAATAATATGTCAAACAATGAATCAAATACAGTAACAGCTGCGAGTGCTAAATCCTCTGCTAAGTTGTTTATTTATGGAAATATTGTGGCAGTACTTATTCCAGTACCCATGTTAATTTTTTGGTTTGGTGCTTCAATAGTTTTTTATGCAATGCAGCGCCATCATCCTAATCCTAGAGTTGGTTACTATACTCAAATAGCGGCTTATCAATATTATGCTCTGGCAGGTTTATTGGTTCCTGTACTGACATTTGCGCCAGGTGATTTTTTTAAGAACTATTGGTTACTACTATGGATAATTTGTATTGTATTAATCGTTCCATTAGCCATAATGCAGTTAATTAAAATTAACCGTGAAGAATGGAAAGATGTCACTATTGAGAAACAGCATTAAAAATCAGTTAAATGAAAAAATTAAAATAGAAGCTGACGCGTTGCGAACAAATTGGAATATTGAAGAGATAGAAACCTTGTTTGATCTGCCTTTTTCGGATCTTATTTATCAAGCACAGAGTTTGCATCGACAGAATTTTGACCCCAATGCTGTACAGATAAGCACCTTGTTAAGCATTAAAACAGGGGCTTGCCCTGAGGATTGTTCTTACTGTTCTCAAAGTGCTCAGAATGATACTTCTTTAGAGCGTGAAAAATTATTAGCTTTAGATAAAGTAATAACAGCTGCTAAAGAGGCGAAGGATTCGGGTGTTACTCGTTTTTGTATGGGGGCTGCATGGCGTAATCCTACGGATAAAAGCCTTGATAATGTAATTGATATGATCTCAGCTGTTAAAGATATTGGCATGGAAACCTGTGTTACTTTGGGAATGTTAAACCAATCACAGGCACAACGTTTAAAAGAAGCAGGTTTAAATTATTATAATCATAATTTAGATACTTCTCCCGAATTCTATGGTGAAGTGATTACTACTCGCACTTATCAAGATCGTTTAGATACGATTCAACATGTTCAAGCGGCTGGAATTAATGTTTGCTCAGGTGGAATATTAGGGATGGGTGAAACCCGCCGTGATCGTGCTAGATTACTGCAAGAATTAGCTAATTTATCCCAGCACCCTGACTCTGTGCCGATTAATGATCTAGTGCAAGTAAAGGGTACACCATTAGATGGTATTGACCGTTTGGATTCTTTTGAATTTATCCGCACCATTGCCGTTGCTCGTATTTTAATGCCTAAGTCTTATGTGCGTTTGTCTGCAGGTCGTGTGGAGATGAATGATGAAATGCAATCATTGTGTTTTTTAGCGGGCGCTAATTCTATCTTTTATGGTGAACGTTTGTTAACGACAGATAACCCTGTAGAAAATCATGATGATGTGTTGATTGAGAAATTGGGTATGAAAAAAGAGAAATCTTTAAGTCATTAGAAAACATCAAATATCAGGATATAGGTATGTTCATCAGGAACTTCCTTCCTTACCTTGACTCCCTTGAGAGTATGAACTAAATAATATTGGATTATCCTAAGAATAAAATAATTTAACGGAATTGTTAAGTAAACAATATTAGTGAAGTTTAAAGGGAAAAAAATGCAATTAATGAATCGGTATATTTCATGTGTACTTGCGGTATTGTGTCTGATGGTACTGGAAGGGGTCAGAGCGGATGTAAATCTAGATCTTTTATCAAATAACTTGATGGAATCTATAAAACACCAGACTTCAGAATGGCCTGAAAAACTTATTTTGAAGGTAAATAGTGAAGAAAGGAAATTTTTATCTCAAGCGACAAAACTGAAGACTATTGAGGAGTATGAAAAACTTCGTTTAGCCTATAGAGAAAAACAGAGAGATCTGGCAAAGGGAGTATATGGTGCTGATACTTTAGTATGGAATATAATGCCTGATGATGATTTCACCATGCTTTCTTTGCCTGAATCACTTAAACCAATAAAGAAAGCATCGCTAGAGACGGTTGTCAATGCGTTGGAAGCGGTGGCATTCGGGGTGGCTAATCTTAGTGATAGCGAAGAATTGCTTGAGGTTACTATTTCTTCTGATCCTGTGTCTGGATCACCGTTACTAACACCCCGTATGGCTAGATTCAGTAGAACAAAAGATTCACGTTATGTGCCCGACGTTCTTTTGGCTATGGATGGGTCGCGTTCTATTCCCTCAGGTGAGTCAAGACTTCTCTGGATCGGCGTGGAAAGTACAGGTTCTAACTCAGGTACTTATCAGTATAAAATAAATATCAAAGTTGGCAAACACGTTCATTATATTCCGTTAGAGATTATAGTGCATGATGTAACACTGTCTAAAGAGACGCCACTGACAACATTTAACTGGGCATATTTAGATAGTGGCTATAATAATCTTACCTATAAAAAAGCCCGTGAAACAATGTTAAGCCATCGCATTACGACAGGTGCAAATACAGCGACTGGAAACCCTGAAAAAAATGCTGAAGGGAAAGTTATCCGCCCAGTAAAAATAGATTATACCAAGCTGGACCAGTTTATTGAGTTCAATAAAGATTTTCCACAAATTAGTTTTTACTGGTCTTTTCATCGTAAAGCTAATCCACCAACACGGGATATGTTTGGTGATGCTGTCTGGATGAGTGATGAATATAAGGCTATTTTTAAGGAATGGTTAGTTTGTTTCGTTACCCGCCTGAGAGAAAAAGGGCGTGACTATGATCGTTTTTATCTACAGATGTTTGATGAAACGACGGATGATAAATTAGCTCAGATAACAAAGCTTGTGCATCAAATTGATCCTAAGGTCAGAATGATGATCACTATTTCGAGTACGGCTGATCCTAAAAAAATATTGGATGAAGGAATGAATATTGTTGTTTATCATTCTCCTTATCTTGGTCATAAATCAGCACCTGCTTCATTCAACCCTGTTTTGTCTGCGGGAAGTGAATTATGGTTATACAATGCGGGTAATAGAACAAGGAATGGGCGTGATCGAGACCCATTGAATATTTATCGTTTACTACATTGGCTAGCTTTTCGCCATGATGCAACGGGGGTCGGCTTTTGGAATATGTTCCATGATAAAAAAAGTGCTTGGGCAGATGATGAGCAATTTTATCCTTTGGTCTATACGGTTCCTGATGTGAGGGGGTATCCTGTGCCTAGTGATGTTAAGACCAGTGAAATGGTGATTCCTAGTAGGCGATTGGAATACGTGCGTATGGGAATTGAAGATTATATGCTATTGAAAATGGCTCAAGAGAAAATATCAAAACTTGGCAAAGATTCAAAGAGTAAATTCCAATTAGAACTTGATGCTCTTGTAAAGTCAGTAACAAAAGATCTGCCAAAACATACCTCTAATAAAATGCGAAGGGAATTTCGAAATAGCCGTAAATTATTAATTAATTTAATTGAGCGATTAGCACCTCAATAAGCTAAGTATTGTTTTTGCAGCTTGTTGACTAGCATTTTGACGTAATTGCAAATGCACCTCATGAAAGCGTTGGCTGCGATAGTTACACTGTTGGGTGCTTTGTTTAAACTGTTTTTCGACTTCTTGTAAAATATTATTCGCAGTCACTTGTTCTTGAATCAACTCGGGCACAAGGTACTCATCACAGAGGTTATTTGGTAGCGTATAGTATTTTGATTTAATCATCTTAAAGCGGCGAATAATAAAAGCAGTCAATGCACTGACGCGATAGGCTGCAATCATCGGGCGGTTGATTAACATGCCCTCTAGGACAGCAGTGCCTGATGCCATCAGTATTTGGTTTGATGCTGTCATTACGGTGCGAGATTGTCCGTTAATTAAAGTGATCGGGAGTAGGGGGGCTATTTGCTGTTGCAGGGTTTCAAATTGAAAACGTATTTTATTATTAATTAGTGGCACTATAAATTGCCAGTTTGGGAATTTTTGATGAATAAGTACTAATGCTTGTAGAAAATCTGGAGCAATACGCTTTATTTCTCCGTTTCGACTACCTGGAAGTACCGCTAATAGGTGGGTCTCATTATCTAATCCTAAGCTTTCTCTTGCTGATCGTTGATCTGATGGTAGTGGAATCTCATCGGCGAGAGGATGCCCTACAAAGGTAGCAGGGATTTGATGTTTCCTATAAAAATCGACCTCAAAAGGAAACAGTGTGAGCATTTGGTCAATATTGCCTTTAATTTTTTTAACACGATTTTCCCGCCATGCCCAAATGGAAGGGCTGACATAGTGTACCGTTTTAATGCCTTTTTTATGCAATAAGGCTTCTAGCCTTAAATTAAAGTCGGGTGCGTCAATACCAATAAAGAGATCAGGTGGATTTTGTTGCCAGCGTTGCACTAGTTTTTTTCTTATGGATAGAAGTTCGCGTAAGCGAGGCAATATTTCACTAAACCCCATAACAGCGAGTTTTTCCATTGGGTATAAAGCATTGCACCCTATTGCAATCATCTCTGCACCCGCAATACCTTCAAACGTTATTTCTGGATGATGGAGGAGTAGAGCTTTGATGAGACGGCTACCTAGAATATCCCCCGATACTTCTCCTACTACTATTGCAATACGCATAGTCAAAATTACCGCAAAATACCCCGTTTGGAGTTGACACAAAATTTAGCCATTAACATAACATCTTCATATTCAGAATATTGTTCTTTTAATTGATCAATAGCGGTTTGAAGGGGTAAGTTTTGACGATAAATAATTTTGTGCGTTTGATTTATGCGTGCTCTAGCATCGTCATCAAAGCCTTTTCTACGTAAACCCTCCTTATTAATGCCATGTTGTTTTGTGGGTGTGCCACCAGCAACCATATAAGGTGGTAGATCTTTGGTAATTGCAGCGCCCATGCCTGTAAACGCATACTCACCAATATGGCAAAACTGATGCACCAGTGTAAAACCACCAAGAATAACATGATCGTGAATAGTAACATGTCCAGCTAGCGTAGCATTATTGGCAAAAATAGTATCATTGCCAATAATACAATCATGGGCTAAATGGACGTATGCCATAATCCAGTTATCATTGCCAAGAACTGTTTTGCCAAGATCTTGTGTTGTGCCCGTATTGAAGGTGCAGCATTCGCGGATAACATTACGATCACCAATAATGAGTTGGGTTGCCTCGTTCTTATATTTCTTATCTTGCGGAATTTCACCAATGGATGAAAATTGGTAGATTCTATTGTCTTTGCCAATACGGGTATGACCTTGAATGACAACATGCGGGCCGATCCATGTCCCTTTATCAATTTTAACATGAGCACCTATAATTGAATATGCGCCTATGCTTACGCCATTGGCCAACTCTGCGCCTGCTTCAATGATGGCAGTGGGATGTATCAAGCCTTTGGTCCAACCGCAGCGCATTTTATCTCTGCTTTGGCTGCTAATTTTCCATCCACATGGGCTTCTGTTTTAAAAATCCAAAGTTTGCCTTTATGGCGTAATACTTCAGCGGTTAATATCAGTTGATCTCCTGGTACAACCTGCTTCACGAATTTTACTTTATCAACACCGACAAGAATATATAAGGTATCATGCTGTGGTTCTTCCCCCATCGTGCGAAAGCCTAGTAAGCCTGTTGCTTGCGCCATTGCTTCAATAATAAGTACGCCAGGCATAATCGGCTCATCAGGGAAATGCCCATTAAAGAAAGGCTCATTAATAGTGACATTTTTAATTGCAGTTAATGATTTGCCAGATTCAAACTGGGTAACACGATCAACTAATAGCATTGGATAGCGGTGGGCTAGAAAGCGACGTATTTCTTTTACGTTCATTAAACTCATTGTTTCCCCTAACGGATAATCTTTAAAGCAGGCGATTGTACTACAAAATAGTAAAAGTAAGGACTTAGGATTTAATAAGCTACAAAACTTAATGTATATCTCAAAAGGCATATATAGTTTTTCAGATAACTAATTTCCAAAGGCTTCTCAGCAGGTTATGGAAAATTCCTTGCGCATTTTACTCATAACACAAAGTACTTTAGAAGTTTGAAAAGCAATGCTAGGCACAGTACATGAGTAGATGGATGAGAAAAGCCGACTTAAACCATAGGTTTCCTCTCCTTATTTAGTCATTGTTATCGCATTGCCCGCAATAATAATAAT
>JAGLDT010000315.1 GCA_023145485.1 Cocleimonas sp.
ACATTAGAATGCCCGGCATGGATGGCTTTGAGCTGTTAAAAAAAGTACAGCATAGTCACCCCGACTTGCCTATTATTGTAATGACCGCTCATTCGGACTTAGACAGTGCTGTCTCTGCCTTTCATGGAGGTGCATTTGAATACCTGCCTAAACCCTTTGATATTAACGAAGTCGTTGATATAGCCCAAAGAGCATGCTTACAAAGCAACCCTATTGATACCAATGAGCCAGAAATAATTGAAGACACGCCAGAAATAATTGGCGAAGCACCTGCCATGCAAGAGGTTTTTCGCGCCATTGGTCGTTTAGCACGTTCCAATATCACCGTGCTGATTAATGGCCAATCAGGCACGGGTAAAGAATTAGTTGCCAAAGCATTACATCGACACAGTCCTAGAAGCAAAAACCCTTTTATCGCCCTTAACATGGCAGCCATTCCTAAAGATTTAATGGAGTCTGAATTATTTGGTCACGAAAAAGGCTCTTTCACTGGCGCACATACCCGACGAGCAGGACGCTTTGAACAGGCGAATGGCGGCACACTCTTTTTAGATGAAATTGGCGATATGCCCGCAGAACTACAAACACGCCTACTACGTGTGTTATCAGATAATGAATTTTATCCCGTAGGCGCGCATACCTCAATCAAAGCAGATGTTCGTATTATTGCAGCGACGCATCAAAACCTTGAAGCACTTGTTGAAAACGGTCTGTTTAGAGAAGATTTATTTCATCGTCTAAATGTCATTCGTATTCACATTCCACCCTTATCCGAACGTAAACAAGATATTCCTATTTTAATGCGTCATTTTTTAAATTTAGCCGCAGTGGAATTAAACACTGAGAGTAAGTTATTAAGACCAGAGACAGAAATATTTTTATGCTCTCTCCCTTGGCCAGGTAACGTAAGGCAATTAGAAAATATTTGCCGCTGGCTAACCGTTATGGCCTCTGGGCGAGAAATTTACTTAGAAGATTTACCCCCCGAGCTAAATATTCACGAAGAAATTAACCCAACCAACTCAGAAGGTAGCTGGGAAGTTTTATTAAATCAAAACATAAAAAATAAATTTCTATTAGGTCATGGAGAAGTGGCTAAAAGCATTATTCCTGAGGTGGAGGGTATACTTATTAAGGCCGCCTTGCAGCATACATCAGGCAGAAAAAATGAAGCCGCATTACTACTTGGTTATGGTAGAAACACGCTAACGCGAAAAATTAAAGAACTAGACATCGAATAATACAGTGCCAACCCTTTCAACAAGACTTTATGCCTTGCAACCGTGAGGCTAAAGCCGCCCTTCCCTCCGTCAATATCAACAAAAAACAAAACAAAAAACAAAACAAAAAACAATGCATGTATGTCGAAAATATATTATTGTGGTGAAAGGCTTTTCTTACCCCCTTATGCCTTGTCGCTTCTGAGTGTCCATGCCAGCACGCGGTGTATATATAATATAATAACACGGTTATGCGCCTGGCTTGCTGAAGCGTGGTACAACTAATCTTCTGACCACAACAATATATATATTTATACATATCATTTATACGCCGGCATGAATTCAATGTTTTCCTTTCCCGTTTGGTGTGTGTGTACGGTGTTGATCCCAAGAGGTGTTGTCAATCTAGTTTAACGTCGGGTTCACAGAAGTGGTACCGACCGAAGGATGGGAGAGAGGGTAGGTAGGTAGGTAATTGGTTTTTAACGCCCAGTCAACCATTTTGGTTATATCAGGGCGAAACACAAT
>JAGLDT010000316.1 GCA_023145485.1 Cocleimonas sp.
ACACGCAAACACTCACACACAATAGAACACACCCACAATAGAACACACACACACTGATAGAACACACACACACCATCATCATCATCATCATCATCATCATCATCATCATCATCATCACTAATTACCATCACGATGAACACCACCACCACCACTACCACCACCACCTACCACCGCCGCCATCACCTCAATGACTGGCTGGGTTTATTGATTGCTTTCAGTCCAGCAAACCATAACAGTTATCTGGCAGGAGTGCAGGAGTGGCGAGACACAAAGGAGCTGGCTGCCTGCCTCACCTGAAACCTGCAGACAGGTGCGAATCAAGGTGGCCACTCGCTCCACCTGCTGTCGACGCGTGCAGTAAATGATGATGGATGAGCAGGCCGCAAAGCGCTTGCCTTGAAGCAAATTCACCAACGCCTGGGGAGGGGAACAACAGCAACATCACTGTCATTGTCACCCAGACAAAGCGAACTTTTAAACAACACTTCATGTGCACAGCAATCACATGCTGACCAATGAAACAGGAGCGTCACTGATTAAAGTCATGGAGTTTAGTCTCTTTCAAGAGATGGGACGATGGATAGATAAATCATTAACAAATAAACCTTAATTATTATTATTATTAATATTATTATCATCATTACATACTTACAGCTTTGTATGTAAGATTAGGTGCATACAAAATTTCATTATTATTTTTCTTCTTCTTCATATTATTATTATTATTATTAATTCTGTGACAAAACAAATCAGCCAAGAGATCCACAGGTCAATGAATAAATTAAAAAATATTCCAAACTCCAGCTGAAGCTTCAGGGTCTTCAAATACAATGCTGAAGAAGAAATGGGAAACAAGATAGCTCTGGGACATTCAAGCATCTACCCAAACTGACCAGTCAGTTATTCAATACAACCTTTTAAAAATAAAAGAAGCAAATGTAAAGAGAGGCACCATTAAACAATTATATTTTTAACGTTTTAATATAATACAAAAATAACAATGAATCAAAAGGAATGGCATCATTCAATAGCACATCATTATTTAAACACAAAAGTAGCAGGTTTTAAAACCTGGTGCTTCTCATGTATTATTTATTGCACTTCCGTAACCACGACACACATCAGATTTGGTTGTCAGACATATGTGACTCGCTCTGACAAAAGGGTAAGGGTAACAAAGAGTCAGTTTGGTCATTCTCAGTTATTGATATCGACAGAAAGTGCAATCAAAGAGTTTTAATCTGACATCAGTTTCAAAGCTGTTTGATAATGCCAAAGTTAAGTAATGGTCTCTTAAATTGGGGAGGTAGTAGAGTGTCCATTCAATTAAAATCTTCTGCAATTTGAAATGTGTTTTCAAGTCATTTATATTGATATCTATTTTATAAATAGGCTACGAGCACTAAGAATATCACAGAATAGACGCCCTACAATGCGAACAAAAATGAAAACAATAAATTGATAAATTAACAACAAGG
>JAGLDT010000317.1 GCA_023145485.1 Cocleimonas sp.
CTAGAGCCGTTAGAAATAGGTAACGAGGCTGGAGCCTCGTTACCCGTATACAAACTAGAGTCTCGTAACCAGTACAAAAAACCATAGAAAGGAAATTTCCATGAGTAGATTGCTTCGATCTGGCGCTGTTGTTGGTGCTATGACGATGATTTCACGTGTTTTAGGTTTAGTGCGTGATGTTGTTTTTGCTAATTATTTTTTAATTGGCGGGGCAATGGATGCGTTTATGGCAGCTTTTCGTATCCCTAATTTAATGCGTCGTTTATTTGCTGAGGGTGCCTTTTCGCTTGCTTTTATCCCTGTGCTTTCTGAGTATAAAGAAACACGCAGTAAAGAAGATCTTAAACGGTTGATTGATCATGTGGCGGGGACATTAGGAACGATATTGCTTGTGATTACCATTATCGGCATGTTGACTGCGCCGTGGTTGATCATGGCAATTACCCCTGGTTTTGCTAATAACCCTGATGCTCGCCCTGAACTGGCAGCGGAGTTACTGCGTATTACTTTTCCCTATATTTTATTTATTTCACTGTCGGCCTTTATCAGTGGCATTTTAAATACCTTTAAGCAATTTGCTATTCCTGCCTTTACCCCCGTTTTATTAAATGTGGTCTTAATTTCTTCCGCACTCTGGTTAGCCCCTTATTTTGATGAACCTGTTAAAGCCTTAGCATGGGGGGTGTTTATAGGCGGTATTGCTCAGTTTTTATTCCAAATACCTGCCTTAATGAAACTCGGTTTATTTCCTCGTTTTAGTTTAAAGCGCGGTTATGAGGGCGTGAATCGTATTATGAAATTAATGGTTCCCGCTTTATTTGGTTCATCCGTGGCACAGCTTAATCTACTCATTAACACCGCTATTGCTTCGATGTTAGGCACTGGGTTTATTACATGGTTATATTATTCTGATCGATTTGTTGAATTACCACTGGCTTTAATTGGTGTTGCGATTGGCGTGGTAATTTTACCCAAGTTATCAGGGAATCATGCAAAAGAAGAAAAAAAAGCATTCTCAGCCACTTTAGGTTGGGCCGCCCGCTTATCACTACTGGCAGCGTTCCCTGCTATGTTGGGTTTAATCTTATTAGCCACACCCATTATAGCGACCGTCCTCGATAATGGCGTCAATGGTTGGCACGATGTTGAAATGGCAAGCATGAGTTTAATGACCTATGCCTTTGGTTTACCTGCCTTTATTTTAGTCAAAGTATTAGTTCCTGGTTTTTACTCTCGTCAAGATACTAAAACGCCTGTAAAAATTGGTATTATTGCTATTTTTAGCAATATGTTCTTTAATCT
>JAGLDT010000318.1 GCA_023145485.1 Cocleimonas sp.
AGTTTTCAGCCGATTGTCCTTTTTGTGGTACACCTATTGTCACTAGTACTGAGCATGCTCGTTTTATTCAGCCAGAATCCCTACTCCCCTTTACTATTAGTGATGAACAGGCTATTGCAGCTTTTGATCACTGGGTTGGAACTCTTTGGTTTGCGCCTTCAGAATTAAAAAAGATATCTCGACGTGATGAGAAGCTGACAGGTGTTTATCTGCCTTATTGGACCTATGATAGCAATACGCAAAATAGTTATCGTGGGCAGCGGGGTATCGTTTATTACGAACGTCAAGTGTATTATGCGGTTGTCGATGGACGGAGGGTGCGTCAAGTGCGTTCTGTTCCTAGAGTACGTTGGACACCCATTTCAGGGCATATTTCGTTATATTTTGATGATGTGTTAATTGGAGCAAGCAAAACATTACCCCGTAGTATTATTGATCATTTAGAGCCTTGGGATTTAGATCACCTTGCCCCTTATTCGGAAGCGTATCTGAGTGGTTTTCACAGTGAGTTGTATCAAGTGACAGTGGATCAAGGCTTTATGCAGGCGAAAAATATTATGGATCAGCATATTGACAATGCGGTGCGTCGAGATATAGGCGGGGATCAGCAACGAGTATCACGGGTTGATACAAAGCATCATGATACTACCTTTAAACATCTGTTACTTCCTGTTTGGTCGGCAGCGTTTAAATACCGTGGTAAAACATATCGCTATGTGATTAATGGGCGTAGTGGAAAAATTCACGGGGAACGCCCTTACAGTTTCATTAAGATTTTGTTTGCTATTCTTATCTTGGTTACAATAATAGGAATAGGCTTGTATTTTTTAGAGAAATCAGGGGCATTTGAAAGAGGGAGATATTCTTTTCATTCTATTCAACAGTCCTTATCGATATTCGATAAAGCGTAGTAGCCTGCCTGTGTGAGGAGCGAAACACAGGGAATGGATCATCTAACTTAAAGATATAATAGGAAGTAATAAATGAGTATTAGTAATGAAGCTGTCGTAGAATTAATTTTAACCGCTATGCCAGATGCAAAGGTTGAGGTGACTGGAGATGGTTATAAGTATGAGGCAACGGTTATCAGTGATAGTTTTGATGGTTTGAATACCTTAAAAAAACATCAAATGGTGTATGCAGCGGTTGACTCAGCTATTAGTTCTGGTGATTTACATGCCTTAACTATTATTGCACTTACGCCTAATGAAGTATCAAACTGATATAACTAAGGACTGAGGATTTAATAACA
>JAGLDT010000319.1 GCA_023145485.1 Cocleimonas sp.
GAGAGGGAGAGAGAGAGAGACTGAGAGAGAGAGATAGAGAGAGAGAGACAGATCGTAATAGTAATGCATGCTACAGCCAAATGTCCGGAACCGGTAACTGAAAATTGAAATCGCAGAGATGAATTAGAGACAGTGAGACAGTGAGAAAGAATAGTTTGCATGCAAAACAAGAACGCCTTCAAAGTGCCAGCTACGTAAAATGGCACCCTGATCCCTCCCCCCAAAAAAAAACAACCCACACACACACAAAACAAACAAAGAACAAGAAAAAGACCATAAACAGTCAGGAAAAACACACACACACGTTATTTCTGAAAAATGAAAATATTTCTTGAAACTAATGAAAATGAATTCCTTGAGACAGGTGCTATAACTGTCACAACGTAGGCCTACATACAAACCACCCTGCCATTTCAGACAGAAAACTAATTGAAAAGGAAGAAGAGGGGGTAACGTACGTGGCTCAATTAGTAGAGCGTCGGACTCAAGAATCTGTGACATCCATGACCCGAGTTCGAACCCCGTCTGGAGCACAAGAAGAATTCGTGTTATTCCGAGTCAAAAATGTGCTGACTCGCTGCCCAACCCCCGTGTGTATACGCGCATGAGAATGATCACGTATGCACGTTAAAGATCCAGTAGAACATGTCAGAGTTCGGTGGATTACGGCCCGAAAAGACCCAGCTTCCACTATATAATTAACGATTAGGGTTGGGTAGAGCGACTCTGCTGCAGCTAGCTTTCCTTGGGGAAAGTGACCCACATTTCCCATGGGAAAATTCCCACTGGGACAACAAAGTGTACAAAAAGAAGAAGAAAAAAAGGATCATCATCACCATCATCACCTTGTTATAGGAGATCATGTCGAAGAACTGCTGGATTTCCTCAGGGTCTTTAATTTCGGTCGACACCGGATGTGACGTAATCAGCGCGTCCTTGACCATCACGGGAAAGATGTCTTCCACCACTTGCAGAGCGAACTATAAGTAGAAAGTGTCAAAAGTGTCAACAAAGTGTCCGTTTGAGTCATTCTGAGTTATTGATACCAACAACGAAGATGGCCAAGCAGCCGGCCGTGTCAGTCAAAGAGGAAGAAGAGACGTTAGATTGGATTAGAGTGCGTGCGTGCGTATGTGCGTGTGCGTGCGTGCGTG
>JAGLDT010000032.1 GCA_023145485.1 Cocleimonas sp.
AATTGACCAACAACAGGAAAGGTATATTTCTCATCTTTCGCGGCTTTGGTAAAACCCAAAATGCCCATAATTAAAAAGACAGGAACAACTAACATCAGATAAAACTCAGCCATAAATAAGCCCGCTAAAGAAGCATAGCCTGTGGTGAGGATTATGCCGATATTCATTAAAACGGCAATTCCTGTGCTAATACTGGCAGCAAGTAAGGTTTGTTTCAGGTGATGTTTTCCTACTTCAGAAGCGTCTTTATAACCGCGAAGATAAAGCACCCATAGGGCAATATAAAAAATGCCGATGAAGAGTAAATTAGCCATAAAAAAAGCCTCTGCATAAGCAGCGGTGTGGTCATTGGTTTCAAGCTTTAGCGACATAATGGTTCTTCTTTAAGGATTAAATATCTATTTTAGCGCGTACTACTTCCATTAAAGCATCGACGGTTTCTTCATCGTCGGATAACGGTTCAATAATCGCGGCACGACATGCATCAATGGGATCAAAGCCTGATTTGATTAACGTCGCGGCATAAACTAATAAACGAGTGGAGGCGGATTCTTCTAAATCATGGTCTTTTAATACGCGTAATGCATGGGCGAGTTCAATTAATTGAGTCGCGATCCCTTCCGCAATCTGCGTTTCTTTCACCACAATCATCGTTTCTGTTTCAACATTTGGATAATCAAAACGCATTGAGATAAAACGCTGACGTGTTGAAGGCTTCATGCCTTTTAAGAGATTTTGATAGCCTGGGTTATAAGAAACAACCAGCATAAATTCAGGTGAGGCTTGCAGTAATTCTCCCGTGCGTTCAATGGGTAGAATGCGTCGATCATCGGATAAGGGATGTAATACAACGGTGGTATCTTTGCGTGCTTCAACCACTTCATCCAAATAACAAATCGCGCCCTCACGGACTGCTTTTGTTAACGGCCCATCTTGCCAATACGTTTCCCCATCACCAATTAAATGGCGACCCACTAAGTCCGCGGCGGTTAAATCATCGTGACAAGCGACGGTGTATAACGGTCGTCCTAACTTAGCGGCCATATGCTGAATAAAACGGGTTTTACCACAGCCTGTTGGCCCTTTTATCAATAAGGGAAGCTGGTTATTATAAGAATGTTCAAATAATTCAACTTCGTTTTTTTGACTCTGGTAATAGGGAATACTATTGCTCATTGATGTTACTCATTAATTTTTTATAGCGTTGATTGTGAATTAAAACCATTCATAAGGGCAAATCTAGCCGTCATCATATCCATAGAGTTAACGTGTGCATTAAACCAGTTCGGCCAAAAAGAAAAAATGAAGTCCGATAAAGGTTCAATCTCTTTGTTAGTTTGCCATAATCTTACGATGCGCTTCATCCGATTCAACGCAATCTCATGTTCTTGTGAATGAATTGGGAAAGCGGGGAAATTGGTTTGCTGCATTAGCTTATTTTCTCGCTCAAAATGCGCAATAGTATGGTTAAGCCAAATGATTAATTTTTCTGTTATTTTAGCTTCTGCTGTATTGGGATCATTGTTTTCATCACCTTCCTCTTGGTAAAGGGTAATAAGCTCACCCAATTCTTTCACCATTTCAATTTCTTCAAAATGGGTATTATCCATAAAGGTTAAATTAACACGGGGAATTGCTTCCGTTTCAAGAATAGTTTTTGATGATTCCAGCATAGTATGCTCCAGCAGATTAAGAAAAAATTTCGAAGTCAGCACATAGACTCTTTATGTCAATATCGATCAACTTATTTCACCGACTTAATGATTTATTATATGTGCCGATAAAGCTTAGTTCATACTTTAATACTGCGCACAAAGCACCTGACAGAAGTGTATAAATAAGATCTTTAACTGCTAATAATGTAAGTGATACCAATCACAATCGTTACCAGCCATAACCAACCGTACATAATGGCTCGCCACAGAAAAGAAACACCGCGTAATTCCATAAATTCACGGATAATAAAAACACCTTTCAGTAACACCGTTGCTAATAAAAACAGAACGATGGTTATGCCACCATAACCGAGCTTACCCATCGCATAGGTCGTGAGGGTTAACACTAGCATTGCGATCCATAGGGTATGGATGTTGTAATATTTTTTCATCGGATTATATACACCAGTGGGAATAAAACGATCCAGACTAAATCAACCATATGCCAATAAGAAGCGCCTGATTCAATGCCAACATGGTCTTTACTGCTGTAACCGCCTCGCTGTGTTTTTATGGCAATAAACAATAAAATAATCATGCCAAGAATAACGTGCAAAAAATGAAACATTGTCAGTGAGAGATAAAAGAAGTAAAAAGTATTGGTGCTAAGATCAATGCCTTGAGAAAACTTATCCTGATACTCAATCGTCTTTAAAATAAGAAATCCCGTCCCACCTGCTAAAGCCGCATAAAGCCAGTTCGCACAGCCTTTTATATCATCCACTTTAATGGCATGAATAGCGCGAATAACAAAATAACTAGACGTGATTAACAGGATAGTATTAGCAGCACCCAATTCCGTATTCAGTGTTTGCTGGTATTGATTAAACTCTTCAATGTTTTTTAATCGCATCACAGAGTAAGAAATAAAAGCGACTGCAAACACCAATAACTCCATAAAAATAAAAAACCAGATCGCAAGATCGCCTGGGAGTAACTTCGGTTCATTTGTTGAAATGGATGCACTCAATGTAGTCGCCTCAATAAAAAATCTATTTAAGACTTTAATTATGAGTGGAGACTACTGCATTGATAATCATCAAGGGTGAGAATATAGACTGTAAAGCTAATTGTTATAAGGTTTTTTAGTTTTTTTCATGGTGAATAAAACCATTATTAATTTAGGGTATTTTTATTAAAAGGAATGCGAATGCTGCCGTTGATAGAGAAACAATGACTATATTTTCCATGAATATATTGACTATCTACAAGCATTAAGTCTGATATACTGCCCGCCCCTCTTTATAGAGAGAGGGAACAGCACGTGCTAAATAAAAGAATAAATGAGGATTGCCAATGCACCACGGATCTTTACCACCAAAGCAAGGATTGTATGACCCCGCGAATGAGCATGATGCTTGTGGCGTTGGTTTTGTTGCCCATATCAAAGGTAAAAAAAGTCATAGTATCGTTCAACAAGGGTTGACGATATTAAATAATATTGTTCATCGTGGGGCGGTAGGGGCTGATCCTAAAGCGGGTGATGGTGCAGGTATCTTAATGCAAGTTCCTGATACTTTTTTTCGTGAAGTGGTCGATTTTGATTTGCCTGTTGCGGGTGAGTACGGCGTAGGTATGATCTTTTTCCCTAAGGATGAAGCACATCGCACCGCATTAGAAACGTTGGTTGAGGGTATTATTAAAGAGGAAGGGCAAAGCGTGCTGGGTTGGCGTGATGTACCTGTTGATCCTTCTGATTTAGGCTATAGCGTGAAGCCAACTGAGCCTGCAATTCGTCAGGTCTTTATAGCAGGTAGCGAAGGACAGGATACCCTTGAAAGAAAGCTGTTTGTGATTCACAAAATCATCGGTATTCGCGCGCGTCAACAGCAAATGGCTGGCGCGAGTGATTTCTATATTAACTCCATGTCTACCCGTACTATTGTTTATAAAGGCATGTTACTCGCTGAACAAGTCGGTGAATATTATCTTGATCTTGCAGATGAGCGCATCACCTCGGCAATTGCTTTGGTACATCAACGTTTTTCCACTAACACGTTTCCTACATGGGATTTAGCCCACCCCTTCCGTATGGTGGCGCATAATGGCGAGATCAATACCAATCGTGGCAATGTGAATTGGATGGCAGCACGTGAGCATTCAATGCGATCAGAGCTTTTAGGTGATGATATTAAAAAGATTTGGCCTGTCATTGCGGAAGGTCAGTCAGATACCGCCTGTTTTGATAATGCGCTGGAATTAATGGTGGCAGGTGGTTATTCATTAAGTGAAGCCATGAGTATGCTGATCCCTGAAGCATGGGTTGGGAATGAATCCATGAGTGATAAGCGCCGTGCTTATTATGAATACAATGCGGCCTTAATGGAGCCTTGGGATGGGCCAGCAGCGGTGTTGTTTACGGATGGCCGTCAAATTGGTGCGGTACTGGATCGAAACGGTTTACGTCCGACGCGCTATTTAATCACCGATGATGATTTAGTGGTAATGGCATCTGAAATGGGTGTGTTGGATATTCCACAGAATAAAATCGTAAAAAAATGGCGCTTACAACCAGGAAAAATGTTCCTGATTGATTTAGAACAAGGGCGTATTATTGATGACCGAGAAATTAAATCAACCTTAGCGGATGCACACCCTTATCAACAATGGCTCGATGAGCGACAGATTCATGTCAGTGAAATGACAGGGGATGTTAATCTTACCGCACCGCTTACGGATGAAACTTTATTAAATACACAGCAAGCACTGGGCTATACACAAGAAGATCTGAAATTCTTGCTAGGGCCAATGGTTGCAACAGGGATGGAAGGGACTGGTTCAATGGGTGCTGATAACCCACCTGCCGTACTATCCAATCGCTCACGTCATTTATCCAATTATTTTAAACAGAATTTTGCACAGGTCACTAATCCACCCATTGATCCGATCCGTGAAGCGATTGTGATGTCATTAGTGAGTATTATTGGCCCACGTCCTAATTTATTAGGGCATAGCGACAATTGCTCATCCTGTGCGCGTTTGGAAGCTGATCAGCCTATTTTAAGTAACAAAGAGCTGTACCGTATTCGTCATATTGAAGATGATGACAGCAATGACTTCCATACTGAAACCTTGGACATTACCTATCCCGTATCAGAAGGCAGGGCGGGAATGGCAACGGCGTTGGAAACGATACGTCAACAAGCCAAAAAAGCGGTTGAAGGGCATTTCAATATCCTTATTTTGTCCGATCGTAACGTATCATCTGAGCGCATTGCGATTCCTTCGCTACTCGCCACTTCTGCGGTGCATCAATTCTTAATTAAACAAGGGTTGCGTACCGAAACAGGGCTTGTGATTGAGACAGGTGCAGCATTAGAGGTACACCATTATGCAGCGCTTGCAGGCTATGGTGCGGAAGCGGTTAATCCATGGTTAGCTTTCGATACCATTGAGGCCAATCTATCCACAATAGATGCCAATATGGAGCTTGCAACCGCTAATAAAAATTATATTAATGCGGTTGGCAAAGGCTTAACGAAGATTATGTCGAAGATGGGTATTTCGACCTATCAATCTTACTGTGGCGCACAAATTTTTGATGCAGTTGGTTTATCAACCGCCTTAGTGGAAGAGTATTTCAAAGGCACGTCAACCACTATTGAAGGGATAGGCATTGAAGAGCTGGCAGAAGAATGTCTAGTTTGGCATAACAATGCTTATGGCGATAAAGCCATCTATAAAAAGCACCTTGATGTTGGTGGTGATTACGCCTATCGCTTACGCGGTGAAAAGCATGTCTGGACACCCGACACCATTGCTAAATTACAACATGCAGTACGCGGTAATGATGCAAAAACCTTTGCAGAGTATTCCAAGCTTATTGATGAGCAAAGTGAAGATTTATTGACATTACGTGGCTTAATGGATTTCAAATGGGCCGATACGCCTGTTTCTATTGACGAAGTAGAGTCTGTGACTGAAATCGTAAAACGCTTTGCCACAGGTGCGATGTCTTTCGGTAGTATCTCTTACGAAGCACATTCAACCTTAGCCATTGCAATGAATCAAATTGG
>JAGLDT010000320.1 GCA_023145485.1 Cocleimonas sp.
GGGACAAAAAGGCAAGTTAGAGTTCAGGTGTTATTGAATCCTCAGTCCTAAGAGAGGAAACGACATGTTATTGACGTTTTTTCCTTAATCGCCAACTGCAATAATCTACCAATATTAATAAAGGAACATAATTATATGAAAAAATTTCTTTCTGGGTTTTTAATGGGCGACTGTGCTCCGCTAGATTTTGCGCTTAAGCCACTTTTGTTGCTGGGCTTTCGTCTTTATGTGGCGCAGGTATTCTTTATGTCAGGGCTGACTAAAATACAGTCTTGGTCATCGACATTATCGCTGTTTGAATATGAATACAGTGTGCCAGTTATCCCTCCAGAAATAGCGGCTTATATGGCAACTGCGGGTGAGCTTGTATTGCCTGTTATGCTGGTGTTAGGTTTCTTTAGTCGCCCTGCTGCCTTAGGTTTATTTATATTAAATGTTGTAGCCGTTATTTCCTATCCAGATATTAGTGCGGCGGGTGTGAATGAGCATATTATTTGGGGAACCATGTTAGCTGTTATATTTGCCTTTGGGCCTGGTACTTTATCGATTGATAAACTATTGAGTAATCGCTGGAAGAATGGTTAAGTACGAAAAAAATAACTGAAATACTCCTATAAAAATTATTATAAAACCTGAATTCAGCAAATAATAAGAAACTTGCAGGGAATTGAATTTTTAATTCAATTCCCTTTTTTTATGGCAATTTTTTATCTAAATGGCTACAGCAGTTAGACTGAAATAATAGGAATCACGTCATTAGTCGCATCCTGATAACTTTTAATCTCATTAAAGTTTAAATAACGATAAATATCATCTGCCATCATATCCAAATCAGCCACGTATTCCCTATACTCTTCAACCGTTGGTAATTTCCCCAAAATAGCTGCAATAGCTGCCAATTCAGCAGAGGCTAAATACACATCGGCACCATCGCCTAGACGATTAGGGAAGTTACGAGTTGAGGTCGAAACAGCGGTGCTTTTAGGGGCAATACGTGCCTGATTTCCCATACACAGCGAGCAACCTGGCATTTCGGTACGTGCGCCTGCAGTGCCAAATATACTGTAATAGCCCTCTAGCGTTAATTGTTTTTCATCCATTTTAGTCGGTGGTGCAATCCATAAACGCGTAGGCACAGCGCCTTTTGTTTTTTCTAGCAATTTACCTGCGGCGCGAAAGTGTCCGATATTGGTCATACAAGAACCAATGAAAACTTCTTGAATCGCCGTTCCAGCAACTTCTGATAATGGCTTTACATCATCAGGATCATTAGGGCAGGCTAGTAAAGGTTCCGTAATGTCATTGAGATCAATTTCAATAATATCCGCGTATTCTGCATCGGCATCCGCTTCCATTAATTCAGGATTTTCTAACCATACTTCCATAGCATCAATACGACGCTGAATAGTACGCGCATCGGCATAGCCTTCTGACAACATCCATTTCAACATAGTGATATTAGAGTTTAAGTATTCAATAATCGGTTCTTTATTGAGTTTAATACAACAGGCTGATGATGAACGCTCTGCGGCTGAATCAGTGAGTTCAAATGCTTGCTCTATTTTAAGATCAGGCAAACCTTCAATCTCAATTACGCGACCTGAGAAAATATTCTTTTTTCCTTTTTTCTCAACCGTCAATGAACCTGCTTGAATGGCAGCATAAGGAATCGCATTGACCAGATCACGTAAGGTAATGCCAGTTTGCATTTCACCTTTAAAGCGTACTAGTACTGACTCAGGCATATCCAACGGCATTACGCCTGTTGCGGCGCCAAAAGCGACTAGACCAGAGCCTGCGGGGAATGAAATACCCAGTGGGAAACGTGTGTGAGAATCGCCCCCTGTTCCGACTGTATCAGGCAATAACATACGGTTCATCCATGAGTGAATCACACCATCACCAGGTCGCAATGAAACACCACCACGCGTCATAAAGAAATCAGGGAGATTATGATGGGTATTCACATCAATGGGCTTAGGATAAGCAGCAGTATGACAGAAAGATTGCATGGTTAAATCCGCAGAAAAACCTAAACAAGCCAAGTCTTTTAACTCATCGCGGGTCATCGGCCCCGTGGTATCTTGTGATCCCACCGTAGTCATTTTAGGCTCACAATACATATTAGGACGTACACCTTCCATGCCACAGGCTTTGCCAATCATTTTTTGGGCTAGCGTATACCCTTTACCTGTATCTTCAGGATCAACAGGGGTACGGAAAAGATCAGATGGCGCTAGACTCATTGCTTCACGCGCACGAGCGGTTAAACCTCGCCCAATAATAAGGGGGATCCGCCCTTTTGCACGCACTTCATCCAGTAATACTTGGGTTTTTAAAGAAAACTCTGCAATCACCTCATCAGTATTGTGTCGTTTAACCACGCCCTCATAAGGATAGACATCAATAATATCGCCCATTGCCATTTTTGAAACATCCATTTCAATCGGCAATGAACCCGCATCTTCCATGGTATTAAAAAAAATCGGTGCTATTTTACTACCAAAACAATAACCACCCGCACGCTTATTTGGGATGAAATCAATATCAGCGCCCATATGCCAAAGCACGGAATTCGTAGCAGACTTACGTGAAGAACCTGTACCAACAACATCGCCCACATAGGCAAGTGGGAAGCCTTGTTTTTTTAACGCTTCAATCAGTTGAATAGGGCCTAGTTCACCTGCTTTATCAGGTTTTATGCCATCGCGTGCCATTTTTAGCATCGCATTGGCATGAAGCGGAATATCAGGACGCGACCACGCATCAGGTGCAGGGGATAAATCATCCGTATTGGTTTCACCTGAGACTTTAAAGACCGTCACTGTAATTTTTTTTGCTAGCTCAGCATTGCTGGTAAACCATTCTGCATCTGCCCATGA
>JAGLDT010000321.1 GCA_023145485.1 Cocleimonas sp.
TGGGAGAAATTCCCATATGGACAACAAAGTGTACAAAATACAACACATTCTGGTTTGCTCTGATATGACCCTTCACGGTTGACTGGGCGCAAAACATGAAGTCTTCTTCTACATCTTTTTTTTTTCCCTCTTGTAGATATTTTATTTGTGCACATTTTTGTTGTTGTAGTTTTTGCATCTGTGATTACTTGTCATTATGAACACTCATGCATTTTTTGGTGTGGAAGTTTTTGTGCACAATATATTATATAATATATACATTTTCATTCATTCTTTCATCCACTTTATTCGGATTGTTGAATGAAGTTTTGGACTGAAATTATGGTTTGGTGCCTGAGTTTGACTTCTGGATTGTTACGTGGAGTTCCCAGTTGATGGTGAGAGCCTTACTTAGCATTTGAAAAATCCGTTCCAATGGACTTGTGTCCGAATACCTGAGGGTTTCCGGATTTTTTCAACATCCGAATTAATGAGGCTCCACTCAATTCAGATCTGTTGAAATTGACACCTTGGCTGCTGTAGTATTTATAAGTAACCTCATTTTTCTCTCTCTCTTTCTCTCCTTGACCAGAAACCTGATTCTGTCCAAGTACCCCATAGTCCGGTCTACACATCACCTCCTTCCTTCGCCTCATGGTGAGTTGTTGGCCCTGCTTGGAACAATGGATTCCATTTCTGTTGTCAGACACACATTTGAACAGGACTCCAGACTCAATAATATTTTTCCATGTTAGGCCTTACTTAGTCCTTGTGTTTGTGCATGTGTGTGTGTGCGTGTGTATGTGTGTGTGTGTGTCTTGTGTGTGTGTGTGTGTGCACACGCTGTATGTGTGTGTGTGTGTCTGTGTGTGTGTGTGTGTACACATGCATAAGTAGAAATATATGCGTATGTGTGTGTGTTTGTGTGTCAGTGTGTGTGTACACACGCGCATACACACACATATGCATGTGTGTGTGTGTGTGTGTACGCACGTGTGTGTGTGTCAGTGTGTGTGTACGTGTACGCACGCTGTGTGTGCGTGTGTGTGCGAGTGGACGTGTGTGTGT
>JAGLDT010000322.1 GCA_023145485.1 Cocleimonas sp.
CATACTTTATTAATTTCCTACTGTCCATTTTGTGGGATAAATCTTACAAAGAAATAGGATAATACTTAGTGGGTTATAATTTTCAAACTTGTTAGTGTATCGTTTGATTTCCCTAGTTCCCACGCTCCAGCGTGGGAATTCATAAGAGCCGTTATTCTTGTACAGGACATTCAATAACGTCAAATTCATTATTAACACAGCTTCCAGCGGAAGCATTTATCTCAAATGGCCCATCGATATCGGTTACTTTGATTGCAATGTTTCCAGAAACGACTTTTATAATATCATCGATATATTCTGTCAGTGTTGTCCCTTGTTCTGCATCTGCTTTAACCGTTAGGGTGTCTGTTGTTTCGCTATCACTTGAGAAATAATGACGAATATTTGTCCTAGATAAACGTAGGTCAAATAGTTTACTAAAGGTCAGGGTTGATTTATCCCCCGAGGCATCAAGGACTGCATCAAGTGGTTTCAAATTAAGAAGCATTGCATCGAGGTTATCGATTGTTAACTTCACACCGTCGGCTAAAAGCCCTGTTAGTATTAATTTATCACCATTTGCGGTCATAACAGCTTTGCCTGTTAGTGCTGAAAGCGCTAGTTGTAAGGGGAAGCTATTACCTGTGTCGTCGTTATCGCTAGTAAGAATGTCTAAGGCATTTAGGCTGATTTCAACTTCCAGTGTGTTGGCATCACCATTCGTTGCGAGTGAAAAGAGTTTATCGGTTGCAGCAATAGTAATCTGTGTTTCTTTATCGACTGTGTTATTAATTACCTTGATTGCATTTGGAATGGAGATTTTAAGGGAGGCTGTTGTTTCAGTTGGCGCGTTAAAGGCGATATGAACACTGCCTTGCATGGTGGTTGGTACGTCTATTTGATCATCAGATGCGACTACTTCATTGACCCCTAATAATAAAGGATGCATGCCTGAAAGTAATATTTCATAATAACCTGATGTTTCATCAAAACCTGCTTTAGCAAATGTTGCATCATCATATTTAAAGAGGCTTGTTGCTGCTGTTACTTCCTTATTTTCAAGCTTAGTAACGGTGACTACAAAGGTAATATGAGACATGAATGTCTGGCAATTGGCGATCTCTTCTGCGGTACTTGTGCCCGCAGGGTCAGAGCAAACTTGTTCTTCATGAGGGTCAAAGGTATAGATATTTTTATCTTGGTTAACGCTTGAAAAATCAATCATTTTACTGAAACTATCAAGAAAATTTTCTGCCATTCCCATTTCAAGACTTATGCCACTTTGATCCATAATAAAGGCATTACCTTCTCGACGTCTTGGTTGTTGGTTATTAACCTGCGGTACTATCTCACTAAAGACCCTGGAATTTGATGCAACCTTCGTGACTGCAGCGGTATTTGAGGTTGCGCCTTGGGTTATCCCTGATTTTATATTTTCACGTAGTTTTGCTTCGCTTAAGCTACTGGTATCCACTGGACTTTCTGCTGAAGAATCATTCTTATCCTTCTCACTAGATCCACAACCTGTAAGGGCAATCATTAAGGCTAGAGTTGATAGATAATTTTTTGATCGATGGGTATGAAAAATAGGCATAATATTCTCTTTAATTATTTAAGTTGTAATGATTCCCCAATAAACTCTCATCCCTAAGTTGGCTCGCTAGATTATTATAACATATCAACGATGAGCGCTCTCCTAACAGCCTTGCCAATCGTCGTAATGGCTCTTTTTTTATCCCACTGGTTAATTTGATAGGAGAAGCTATCCCTCTCCGTTTACACTAAGCGTTTTTTATCAAATGAGTACAAGGTATGTCCGATTCTGCTATTTTAGTTATTGGTCACGGTTCTCGCAGTGTTTCGGCTGTTGAGGAGTTTTATCAAGTCGCAGAGCAGTTGCAGAAACGTTTTCCTAAGCGTTTAATTGAGACTGGGTTCTTAGAATTTGCACGTCCTATGATTGCAGATGGTTTGACAAAACTCATTGATAAAGGGGCAACGGATATTATTGCTTTACCTGGCATGTTAATGGCTGCAGGACATGCTAAAAATGATATTCCTAGTGAAATTAATACGCTAATGTCTCTCAATCCTGAGGTTAGTATTCGCTATGCTACGGAGCTTGGTGTGGATGCTAAAATGATCTGTGCGGCAGCTGCACGGATTGAAACAGCAGAGACTCAGTTTGGTGATGGTTATAATCGTAAAGATACTTTGCTAATGGTGGTTGGACGCGGGGCATCTGATGCGGATGCTAACTCCAATATTTGTAAAATTACCCGTATGTTAGAAGAAGGAATGGGCTTTGGATGGGCAACGACAAGTTATAGTGGTGTCACTAGTCCGCTTGTGGATGAAGCGTTGGAACGCGTGCATCTGATGGGTTTTAAAAATATTTTGCTCTTCCCTTATTTTCTCTTTTCAGGCCGATTAATTGATCGTATTTATCAGTGGGCAGATGATTATCAACAGTCACACCCTGAGGTTCAATTAGTGAAAGCAGGGTACTTAAATGATCATGAGTTAGTTATTGATACCTTTGTTGAAAAAGTCCATGCAACAGAAAAGGGTACGGGTAATATGAACTGTCAGTTATGTCAGTACCGTGTACAAATATTAGGTCATGAACATAAGGTCGGCGCGCCACAAGAGGGGCATCATCATCATGTGCGTGGCTCAGGGACAGATGCTGATGACCCTGCTCATTCGCATAGCCATGAACATCACCATCATAAATAGGGCTACTAATAGACTAAATAATTGCTTTGCTGATACCAATCACCTAACACAATGCGCTTAACTGCTTTTCCATCTAAGATAAAATGATGGGTAGCAGGGCGGTGGGTATGTCCATGAATAAGCTGGGTGACATTAAACGCACGCATCATGTCTTCAACGGTGTTTTGATTCACATCCATTAATGCGCCTTGTTTAGTTTTCGTTTGTTTTTGACTTATTTTTCGCAAGTTATCCGCTTCTTTAATTCGCTCTTGAATCGACCGAGAGAGAAAATTAGCTTGCCATTGAGAATGGCGGAGCAGGGTGCGTAGTTTTTGGTATTCAATATCATCAGTGCAAAGTGTATCCCCATGCATAATCAAAGTAGGGGTTCCACAGAGGCTAATGACTTGATGTTCATCCAATAGATTGGCACCAATGGACTCGATAAAATGATTTCCAATTAAAAAGTCACGATTACCATGGGCTAGATAAAGATAAACTCCATTATCTGTCAGTGCTTTAAGTTCTATCACCACTGACTGCATTAGTTTGATGGTATTCGGACAAGCTTTTAAGGGCAAATCTAAAACATCGTCCCCAATCCAGTATTCAAATAAATCACCTAAAATATACAGCGTTTCTGCTTCTTGCTTAATGTCATTGAGAAAATCAATAAATAACTGGGTAATATGAGGTCGACTATCGTCAAGATGAAGATCGGCAATAAAATAAGTTTTCTTCATCACTGTGGGTTAGTTTCCATAATGTAAGTGTCGATTAGTTGTATACCCCTCCATAAGTTTTAAATAAGTTGAGGTTGTGTCACTTAATGTGGATCTCTTTTTATTTACTTTTTTACCATTTGCTAGAACGTATACGCCTGACTTTAAGTTACTGTAAGAAAAATTACCAACAAATGATTTATAACAGCTTGGACAAGGTTTTTTCCATGTCATTTTTCCTTTGCCATGAAAGTAGCTATTTTTCCAAGCACCAGAATACCGCTTAAGGTTAAACCAAATATGGGTTCCTTGACCATGCATTTTACTATTTTTCCACTGCCCAGCATACCTATTCTTATTTGCCCAGACACGCCTCCCTTGACCATGCATTTTATTGTTTTTCCACTCCCCTGTATAAGTACTCTTATTAGCCCATTTATACCGACCATGACCACTGATTTTCCCCCGCCTCATATGGCCTTTGTAAATATCTTGGGTTGAGTTTTTCATTTTATAGACAGCAATGCCATTGCCTGATGCATAACCATTTTTACATTTTCCTGACCAGCTAACCGATTTAAACATGCCCTTAGTGGAATGGCTCCAAAAAAGATGACATTGATTTTTATCTTTTACCCACATTTTTTCTGCATAAGCGGTATTAAAAAAGAGTAAAGAAAGAAGGACGAGCAATAATGAATTCCATTTCATAATAATCACCTGATTAATTAAGGACTGAGGACTCAATAACACCCGAACTCTAACTTTCCTTTTTGTGTCCCAGTTTGAATGGCTTGAATGCTCTAAGAT
>JAGLDT010000323.1 GCA_023145485.1 Cocleimonas sp.
GTACATTACTAGGAATCAGCACCCCAAACAACAAAGTAATGTTTTATGACCAAAACCAACGTAAACCGACGTGCTTTTTTAAGAGGACGAAGTCCTAAGTTTAATAAAGCGGCGATTCATCCGCCGTGGGCGTTGCCGTTCACTGAGTTTATTGATGCATGTGAACGTTGCGATGCTTGTATTGATGCGTGTCCTGAGCGGATTATTTTTCGTGGTGACGGTGGTTTTCCTGAGGTTGATTTTAGGCGGGGTGAGTGTGTTTTTTGCGCTGATTGTGTCAAGGCCTGTGAGGCAGGTGCTTTTCAAACGCCTTTAAAGGGTGAGTTTAAAGAAGCCGATGCATGGGATTTATCGGTTGATATATTAGCGTCTTGTCTTTCGCTGAATGCGGTGGTTTGTAGAAGCTGTGGGGATCATTGTGATACGAACGCGATTAGCTTTAGATTGCAAACGGGTGGAGTGTCGATTCCTGAGATAAAACAGGAAAATTGTACGGGTTGTGGTGCTTGTCTTTATGTTTGCCCTAAAGATGCAATTGCTATCACGCTGAAACCTAATACGGCATCGGAATAATTTAGATTAAACAAGATCAAAAAGAACAATAAATCATCACCTTGTCAAGCGCATTTTGAATGTAGGGCAGGGTTAGACCAATAGGAAACTTAATCGCATGAGCATATACAGTTTAGTGGTACATACCCGACCTGAAGATATTGAATCCGTATCAACCGCATTAGGAAAAAAACAAGGGGTTGAGGTTCATGGTGCGAATGAGAAAGGTAAAATTGTTGTCTCATTAGACCACCCTGACCGTGGTTATTGCAGTGACACGATTATGAGTTTTCACGCCATTGAGGGTGTGCTGAATTCCTCCCTAATTTACGAATATTTTATTGACGATAAGGACTCCCAAGTGATAACGGAGTCTCGCCAGACAACTACAACAGAGGCATCTTAACTATGAAACAAACACGTCGAGATTTTATTAAAAGCCAAGCCGTCGCAGC